>JBAQWI010000237.1:0-5649 GCA_049298835.1 Oscillospiraceae bacterium | reverse complement strand
AATAATCATTGTAGAAACTAGCATAGAGTGCTTAGGTACTATTACAGTTCCCCAAAAACCCGTAAAAGCCAAGGATGAAGATGAAGAACATTTTCAAAGTAGAATAAAGCGGTGGGAAATAAAAATGGGAACCGCATATGAAGAATGGGATAAACTGTGTCGTACCCGTCAGGCAGAAATTGATAGATTTATTTACGAATATGATGGAGAAGTATTAGAAATATATGATTACGTTGATGATTTGAGTCCGTTGGATACGTTTGAACTGAAATTGAAAATACCCGCAAAATGTTTAAGGGACTTTGCTGAAAATTATCCTTATGTTTTTGAAATCACATTTCCTGAAGATTTTAGTATTGATAATCTCAGAGGACAACTAGATACAACTTTATATTTAGATTTTGAACTACATGGACCAGATGATACTGCCCCAACAGTCTGCGTGATTGATAGTGGTATTCAAGAAGGACATGTTTATATCAACCCAGCAATTAAACCTGAATTATCAAAATGTTATTTAGCTGATCGTACTAGTGTAGAAGATGAGGTAGATGAAGGTGGACATGGTACACGTGTTGCGGGTGCAGTGCTTTATCCTCAAGGGCTTTCTACTATTGGCGGTGATTATATACTTCCATGCTACATTGCTAATGCGAAAGTTCTTAATGAAAACAATGTATTACCAGAGACCTTGCTACCATCCAAATTAATAAGCAAAGTTGTTAAAGATTACTACGATGAAAACGGTATCAGATTATTTAATCATTCTATAGCGGGTAGCAGCCCTTGTAGAACAAAATACATGTCTTCATGGGCAGCAGCAATTGATAACATTTCTTTTGAAAAAGATGTATTGTTTATGCAAGCATCAGGCAACATTTGGGATAATTATGATACACCAATTATACGAGGAATCAAGCAACATTTAGATTCTGGTAAAGACTATCCTATTTATTTAAATGAATTGAGTTGCAGGATTGCAAATCCAAGTCAAAGTATGCAAGCTCTGACTATCGGTTCAATTTGTTGTGGAGAGTACGAAGACGATGATTTGAAATCATTCGGAACTGCTGGAGCTGTATCATCATTTTCACGTAGCGGTTTTGGATTATGGAAATCAATTAAACCTGAAGTTGTTGAAGCGGGTGGTGATTGGATAAGAAGTAAACATAATAATAATACTTTTCTTTCCAAAGATGAAATATGCCCCGAACTAATTAGGAGATCGCCGGAAGGACCTGCTTATGCAAAAGATACAGGTGGAACTTCTTTTGCTACTCCTAAAATATCCTACATCGCAGCGCAGTTACAAAAAACATTACCACATGAATCTAGTCTATTATATAAGACTCTAATTGTTCATTCCACTAGATGGACAGATTGGGCAACAAATCTACCGGAGCACGAATATATAAACGTATTACAGTATATGGGTTATGGTTTACCAGATGCAGAACGAGCAACAAGCAATGATGAATATAGAATCACTTTTATTACAAATGGAGAGCGCCATATTATTGGAGGAGATATTCATATTTATCGAATCAAAGTTCCTAAAGAAATAAGATCCTTGAATGCCGAGATAAGAGTGGATGTCACCTTATCATTTTCAGCTAAACCAAGAAGGACGCGAAAAGGATTTAAGGGTTATTTTTCAACTTGGGTTGATTGGACAAGTAGCAAATTTAATGAAGATGTTCAAGACTTTGCAAGCCGAATGTTAGTTTTAGATGAAGTAAATGATAGTGAAATGGAAAGTGCTGCTCTTAGTAGAGGTATTGCATGGACAATTGGCGCTCAAGATAATCACGGTAAAATAAAAGATATAAGCAGAAGTAGATCGGCAACTCAAAAAGACTGGGCAGTAATGCCTGCATACACTCTGCCTGAAGAGTTTTGTATAGCTGTGGTGGGTCATAAAGGTTGGTGTAAAAATGGAGAGCATTATGCGAAATATGCTCTCGCAGTGGGTTTTGAAGCCCTAAATAAGGATATGGATATTTATGTGCCATTTAGTGTTCAAATTGAGACTGCGGTGGAAACTGAAACAGAAATTGAAACAGAGATTGAAGTAAGAGACACTGAGTAAAGGGATAATATTAGCCCTTGGAGAAAAGTTTTAGATTTAATGATTTTATAATCTTATAGAGGTGATCGCAGTGAGTGTCTTCGATTGGGATAACATTAGCTCCAAGTGGTTTTCCATAACTAATATAGAAAATAGAGTTAATGCTGACAAGTTATTTGTTAGTTTATTAATTGAGATTAAGAATAAAGGAATTGAAATCAAAAAGGATTTCATAATATCCGAAATAGCGAACTTAATACCAAGAGGCACTGCTGGCGTATCTAACTATTCAACCTATGGTTTTTCATTTATGAGTATGCTAAGCGGACAGAAAAGCAGGGATTACTTTATTTTTCAAAATCATGACCTTAGAAGTCTATTTACTGATATTTGTAATAATAATCATGATCGGGACAATTATTATTGGAGAAAGCATTATTCAGGTGAGAAGCTACGAATCAATCCGAAATATTATATTCAGTGAAAAGGAATAAATACATTATAGGATTTTTCCAACTCCATTGACTTGTCCAATAAAGGGGAATTACGGATTATTAAGCTAATGCTTATAATGTACAATTAATATCAGGAAAATTAAAACTTAAGTTCATAAGAGATTAGTGGGTTGATCATCGATAGTATAGGGAGCATGTAATGAAACGAGCATATTATTATAACAACATAGTCGGTTTTTGCTCACAGCGATCGGATGAGATTCTCGGCGAAGTTACACGGAATAACCAATTCGCGCTTGAGCAAAAGCAACGCAATACATGGATCTACGAGATCGCTTTATTGCAGCATGCGTTGAGGCCATATATAAGTGGAGATATTGCCTTTGAATATACCATTCCAAGGATTGGCAATCGCATTGACAATGTATTTGCGTATCGTGGTATTCTAAATCTTATAGAGTTCAAGGTAGGTGAGACCACATATCCAAAGCGTGCCATTGACCAAGTTGTTGATTATGCCCTTGATCTTAAGTATTTCCATAAGGAAAGCTATGGACGACAGATCGTACCAATCGTTGTATGTACAAATGCACCTCCAGAGGGATATATAATTGATTCCGACGAAGATGGTGTTTTTAAGCCAATCTGCTGCAATAAGGACACCTTGCATACTACTCTTGAAGTGCTTACAAGCAAGCTTTCCGATAATCCCCTCAATTTCACAATCTGGCTTGAATCACAGTATATGCCTACACCTACCATCATCGAGGCAGCGCAGGCATTGTACCGCGGCCATGACGTCAAAGAGATATCCCGTAGCGATTCAGAGGCATATAATCTTAGTCTCACTTTGGACACCATAAATCAGATCATAGAACGCAGCAAAGCGAATCACGAAAAGTCCATCGGTTTTGTAACGGGTGTGCCCGGAGCTGGTAAAACACTTGCCGGGCTCAATATTGCCAATACACGCCACAATTTTAATGAGGATGAGCATGCAGTATTCCTCTCAGGCAACGGCCCGCTAGTGTTTGTGCTTCGTGAGGCTTTGGCACGTGATGAGTACGAGCGCTCCAATCATATGGTGAAAAAGGGTTTATCAAAGAAAAAAGCCGAGGCCTTCATTCAAAATATTCACCACTTCAGAGATGAGGCATTGAAATCCCAGAATCCTCCTATTGAGAAAGTTACTGTCTTCGATGAGGCGCAACGTGCCTGGACCAAGGCGCAAACAGCTAAGTTTATGGCGGAGAGAGGCATCCATGACTTTGATATGTCAGAGCCAGAGTTTTTAATCAGTGCCATGGACCGACATAAGGACTGGGCGGTCATCGTTTGTTTAGTGGGTGGTGGTCAGGAGATTAATACTGGCGAAGCTGGCCTTCCAGCATGGTTTGAAGCCCTGCGTAATCGCTTTTCACATTGGAAGATATACGTATCGATGCAAATCGCAGAAACGGAGTATACGCGTGGAGTACCTCTAGACGAGATGCTCAGTGGCTTACAAAGAAGTACTATTGATAAGCTGCATTTAGCGGTATCACTTCGTTCCTTCCGCAGCGAACGGGTATCAGAGTTCGTAAAGGCTTTGTTAGATATGAACCTTTCAACTGCTCAAAAGCTGTACTCAGAGCTTAGGCCAAAGTATCCGATTGTTTTGACGCGAAGCTTGGATACTGCGCGTGCATGGGTTAAAACTAAGGCGCGCGGCACTGAACGTTATGGCCTAACGGCTAGCTCAGGTGCAAAGCGCCTGCGTACCTTTGGTATATGGGTACAGAGTAGTATTACTGCTGAAAACTGGTTTTTGAATGACATGGACGATGTGCGATCTTCCTATTTCCTTGAGGATACCGCAACCGAATTTGATATTCAGGGATTGGAGATAGATTGGACCATCGTCGCATGGGATGCTGATTATCGCATTGAAGATAACGTCTTCGTCCCGCACAAATTTACAGGCACACGATGGAATTCGGTAAATAAGGAGGATGACCGGCTCTATATTAAGAACGCTTACCGTGTATTGCTTACTCGCGCACGTCAGGGATTTGTGATCTTTATCCCTGAAGGTAATGACGCCGATATTACAAGACTATGTGAGTTCTATGATAAAACGTATGATTATTTACGTTCAATTGGGATTGATGAGATATAGTATTCGCTTGGCATGACAAATTTTTTACAAGAGTACGCTCAAATCAATATCAGCGAAAAAGAGAACATACTATCGACCTTTCGTTAATTGTATTAAGGTATGAGAACTTAAAAAGAAATCCCGCGACCTTTACCGGTTGTGCCGGGCCTCGGGCACCATTATAAAAATTACTGAAAGCTGAGATTAATTAAAATCGCAGCTTTTTCATGCCAATTTAGTTTTTAAGGCATTTTTTACAGCCTATTAGCATCCCAGCATGCTGACAATAACTCCTTTAACAACCCTTTATCTACACTACCGCCACAAACATGACTACATTTCATAATATTAAAATGCACTGTATCGCAATAAAATACATGAATATCTTCATTACCAGTTATACGGTTTAGCCTTCCTATAACGTAGTAGCTGTAATCTTCCCCTTCACATTTATAAGTGGTTATAGGGTTTCCGTCACAGCCAAAGCTACCTTCATATGTTTCATATTTTTCTCCTAACTCCACAAAGTTCCTAATTATTACATCATAAATCACATGAAATTCCAGAGGATTATCAAGCGTGTCTCCAATTACCTTTACTTTATTATTCTGTATCATCCAAATAAGATGTTTTAAATGTACTTGTGAATCCCACTCAAAAGGTAATTTTAGTTCTTCACTATATTCTTCTTGTATAGATTTTTGCATTACTTGGGACCAAGTATTCTGCTCTGCATTCTTATATTTAACGGCTTTCTCTAAAACTTTTACAGCTCTATCATTTAGGCTTTCATTGTTTTTTATGATTTGATATTTTTGAAGTTCATTTCTAAACTGTTCAATAGTCCCTCGTTGTAAACCTGTGTGGCTCATTACCTCATTTACTGTCATTATTTTCATGACAGACTCCTCCTTTTAGTTAATTTCAACTCGCATAAGTCTAATCCGAGTCGTTTAATATATCTTATTAAGCTCCAATCCGATTTATGA
>JBAQWI010000236.1:0-9213 GCA_049298835.1 Oscillospiraceae bacterium | reverse complement strand
CCCTTAGTTTTTGCATACTCTGTCACCTTACGGCAAGCATCAGCAACAATAGGCAACGCTTCATTAAATCCACGATAACTACGGTCTGATTGATCATATCCTCTTGTCACATCATGACGAACGCTTGTTGCGCCTAGAATTGCAGCAATGTCAATCTGCTTTTTAACTCGCTCAATTTCAGCGTTTACATCACCATCTGAGCCATAAATAAAGTCTGCACCAATTGTGTAGTTTGAAATATGAATTCCAACCCTTGTGCATTCTTCACCTAATTTTTTTGCATATTCCTCTTCGGTTGAACCGTCATGTGACAAAATATGTACAAACTCAATGCCATCAAATCCTAAATCTTTTGCCTTTTGAATACAGCCAAACTGTGTAATTTCTCCGCTATCAAGCATTTTTTGAAAACTATATGTGCTAACTGAAACTTTCATAATTTCTCCTCATATCCCCTATTAAATTTATAAATACACCTAGTTTAAAACGACTTCATGGCCTGTTCTTGCTGACTCGTAAACTGCATCAAGAATAGTCATAATATCTATGCCGTCTTGCGCTGGTGACTTGCACTCTGTTCCGTCAGTTAGACATGAAACAAAGTGATTAACCTCATTTGCAAACAATCCATCAAAGTTTAATGCTGTTGGATGTGTCAAGTTAACATCAGCCATATAATTATTAATTTCTGTATACATTTCAAGTTCAGGATCAATTTTTGCGCCACCTTTTGTGCCGAACAATTGAATTTTTCCCTCATCTTTTTTTATGTTTAAGCTAAAACTTGCCTCGATAGCAAGAACTGAACCGTTATCAAATCTAATTAGAGCAGATGCCAAATCCTCAACGTCGCAGATATTGTTTTCATTTTCTGTTGTTGAAACATAGTTCTTTATGCCTTTGATGTTTGGTCTATCTAATAACTTTTTAAAAGTTACACCATATACTGAAATAGGTTTTGGGTTGCCTAAAAGATAACGAACTAAGTCGATAACATGAACACCTAGATCAATAAGTGGTCCACCAGCTGAACGTGATAAATCTCCAAACCAACCCCCAGGATTTCCATTTCTCCTTAGATAGGTAGCTTTTGCGTAATAGATATCGCCAAAATAATCAGTAGATATGAAGTCTTTTAGAATCTCACAATCGTTGCCATATCTTCTAACGAAACCTATCATTAATAGTTTACCGTTTTTGTCTGCTACAGCTTTCATTTGGGTTGCTTCTTTTGCAGATGTCGCCATTGGTTTTTCGCAAAGAACGTTTTTGCCTGCATTAAGTGCCGCAATTACACATTCAGCATGAGCTGAGTTCCATGTGCATACACTTACAGCATCAATTTCTGTAAGTTTTAGCATCTCGTTCATATCCGTAAATGTCTTAGTCACACCATATTGCTCTGCCATAGATTTAACACGCTCTTCGTTTAAGTCACAAAAAGCGTAAAGCTCTACATTAGGATTTTTTTGGTATGCCTTTATATGTTCGTTAGAAATGCTACCTGTGCCAATAATTGCTACTTTTATTTTTTCCATCTCAAATGTTTCCTCTATCCTATACAGTTTGTTTTTATTGTTAAATTAGCCTCTTTTGAGTACATTAAGAAAGTCTACAGCTGTTTTAATATCTGCCTTTGGATTGCCACCAACTTCACGTTCAATTGTCAAATACCCACGGTAGCCGATATCGTCAAGCGCTTGTAGGTAGTTTTTAAAATCAACATCACCCTCGCCTAAAGGCAGTTCAGTAAAATATCTTGCATTTTGAATTTCTGCTTCAATCTCACCATAGATTACTTCTGCACGTTCAATTAAAAGGCGTCTGCCATCTTTTGCATGAGTGTGAACAATGTAATCTTTTAGTGTATGCACAGCTTTTACAGGATCATCGCCTGTAACCATTACAAAGTTTGCTGGATCAAGGTTAACTGCAACACCCTTTGAATTTAGGCTATCCAAAAATCCTTTTAATGTAACTGCAATTTCTGGACCTGTTTCAATTGCAAAATGCGCATTCAGTGAATCTGCATAAATTGCAAGTTCGTGGCAAGTTTCTTGTACAGTCTTATATTTATCACAATTTGGATCACTTGGAACTACGCCAATATGGGTTGTAACGATGTTAGTGCCTAGCTCTTTTGCAAGGTCTAAAATGCGTTTTGATTTGTCTATAATCTCAACTGCTTTTGTTTTATCTGAAAAGCTATACTCTGGGTTTCCACAAATGAAATCACCGCATAATGCAGAAATAGTTAAGCCATTGGCTTTTACCATGTTAAGAAACTCTTTACGTTGTTTCTCTGTTACAGTTTCCACATCAAGCTCGCCTCTTGTAGCTAAAACCTGTATTGCTGTTGCACCAACCTCTACTGCCGCCTCAAGTGAGGATTTTGTATCCATTCTAAATGATTCTAACAGCACGCCTATGGGAAAATCATACATAATAATTCCTCTTTCAATTAATTCTTTAAAAAACATTTGGTTTTATGGTTGCCTTTTTCACTCTTTCATTTTATACTATACATAGTTCAAAGTATATAACTGATATTGCCTATAATTAACACTATATTGCTACAAAGGAGTGAATGTAATGCAATCAATGAGTTACGAGAAACACAGCCCCACAGATCCAAATTTCCCCATTACATTTCACCCAGAAGAATATGACAATAGCACTTTTGGGTTTTATATGCATTGGCATGAACATGTTGAAATTTTATATTTTATTGGTGGCTCGGCTAATATTATTATTGACAATTTGCAAATTTCAGTAAAGCAGGGCGATATTGCTGTTGTTAACTCAAACTGTATGCATTCAATGGCAGTAAAACCATTAGATTGCCAATATCATTGTCTAATCATTGACAAGCTGTTTTTTGACAGTTTTTTTGAGCCTCTCGAGGGTATTATTTTTAATGAGATTATACGAGATGAACAGGTCAACTCCCTACTAGATTTAATTGCTGATGAGATGTCGCAAAAAAAGGAATATTATAAGCAAACAACAAAAGCATATGTGTTTTTATTGCTAGCTGTGATGTCACGCAAATTTAGTGCAAGCACATCTAGCATAAAAGATAAAATAGGTAGCCAAAAGCTTACTATGGTTAAGGACGCAATCAGTTATGTTGGTATGCACTATAAAGAAAATATTTCAATTGACGATATCGTTTCTCATATAGGTTTCAGCAAGTATCATTTTTGCCATACATTTAAGGAGATTACAGGTCAGACTGCGTTTGATTATATCAATATATTGAGGTGCAACCAAGCGAAAAAGCTACTCTGCACTGGCAAGCACAACATTAGTGAAAGTGCACTTTTGAGCGGTTTTAACAACCTTTCCTATTTTACAAAAACCTACAAAAAGTATATGGGGGGGCTGCCCTCACAAGATGTTTAGGGAATATGGATAGTTGTAAATGATAGCAACTTATATCAAACATTAAGCCCTCGAATGTATTATAATGTTCTTACAGGGGGGAAACAGCATGTATGAGTGGAATGAAGCAATACAAAAAATGATTGATTGGATTGAGCAAAACATTACTGAAAACCCTACACTTTTAAGTATGTCAAAACAAATAGGGTATTCACCATTTTATTGTTCAAGCCAATTTCATGAAATTGTTGGAATTACTTTGAAAAGTTATGTTGCAGGACGGCGTTTATGTGGGGCTACTCTTGAAATTAGAGATACTAATGAACGCATTTTAGACATAGCAATTAAGTATGGATTTTCTTCACAGGAAGCTCTGACGAGAGCTTTTGTTAATACTTACGGGTGTACACCTGGGGCATATCGAAAAAACCCACAACCGATACTTCTTTCCACCAAAAAGATTGTTTTCTTTCCTGAACATTATATGAATAAAGGAGAGCCAACTATGGATAAAACAATTTTAACTAATCCTAATGTACGAATTGAATATATTCCAGCACATAAGTATATAGGTATATGGGATAGTCAAGCAACTTGTTATTACGAGTTCTGGAAAAGACACAATTGTGATGAGGTTTGTGGAATTATTGACAGCATGAACAATGTGATGCATCCAGTTGTTACTTGTCATACCGCGGGATGGTTTTATGAAAATGGCAAAAAGGGATACTTTTATGGCTTAGGTGTGGCACTTGATTACAAAGGTGAAATTCCCAAGGGCTTTGTAATCCGAGAGTTTCCTGAAAGTTATTACCTTGTTTTCTTTCATCCATCGTTTGATTATCTCAAAGATTGTGGTGAAGTAATGGATAGAGTAGAAAATCTTGCATGGAATTTTGATCCAAAAGCAAAAGGCTATCATTGGAATGAAGACGTATGTCAAGATTATCAGAGACATTGCCCAGAATTAATTGGTTACGAGGTTTTACGTCCCATAGAAAAGCTTTAAATTATAAATATAACTAAAATTTTATCCACAAGACTAACTGCCCGACTAAACTTATAAAGTTAGTCGGGCAGTTAGTCTTGTTTCACTTTATTTTGCCACGTTATTTTGTGGTTCACCTTTTTGGAATGCCTTGATATTGTCACAAACCACGCCGATAAGTCTAGCACGAGCCTCACGACAGCTCCACGCAATATGGGGTGTGATGACACAGTTTTTAGCAGTAAGTAGCGGATTGGTTTTAAGAATAGGCTCTACTGTTGTCACGTCAAGCCCAGCACCTGCAAGCTTATTGCAATTTAGTGCATCGGCAACTGCTTGTTCGTCAATAATACCACCACGAGCTGTGTTAATCAGAATTGCAGATTGTTTCATCTTAGCAATTGCATCACGATTAATTAGCTTCTCAGTTTCCTTAAATAGCGGAACATGGAGAGTGATAATATCACTTTTTTGGAGCAGAGTATCCATATCCACAAAATGCAAATTTTCATTTTCATATTCAGGATATTTTGTACGAGAATAAACAACAACATTCATGTCAAACGCAGATGCAATTCGAGCAACTTGTTTTGCAATATTTCCAAACCCAACGACACCTAAAGTCTTGCCATAAAGTTCTGTAATACGGGGATCATAATAGCAAAATGTATCGTTTTCAATCCACTTTCCCTCGTGAACTTCCTTATTATGCTTATCTATTAGAAACGTAAAATTCAGTATAAAGGAAAATGTCAGCTGTGCAACCGCATTTGTTGAATATCCTGGGACATTTGAAACAACGATATTATGCCCTTTACAATAAACTAAATCAACCATATTATAGCCTGTAGCAAAAATTCCAATATATTTCAAGTTAGGACATTGCTCCAAAACCTCTTTGGTAATTTGGGTTTTGTTGATAAGTATTGCATCGGCATTTCCAATGCGTTTTACAACATCTTGTGGTTGTGTGCGGTCATAGCTTGTAATATCGCTTGTAATTTCTTTTAAACAATCAAAAGATAGGTCGGTTGAAACAGCAGTATAACTATCTAATATTACTATCTTCATAACGAGCCATCGTCCTTCTTTTGCTCTTGTGGTTCTTGAGCTTCCAAGTTCTCGTTAGACGCAACAACTGCATCATCGAGGTCGCCAGTTGAGTATTTAGCTAGGATTTCAGCAGTTTTATGTCTGCGATACCCTCTTTTTCTAAACATAAAGTAGACAACCAGGATAAACATGATAACTTGAAAAATGCCTACCACTCTTGTGAACGTTGCATTGGTAGAGATATATTGGAGTAGGGTTGATGGTACCCAAAAAACAAACAACAGTTCATAAATTTGCTTTTCCTTAATAAATCTAAAAAGAAAATACACTGTTATTATAATTGCTAGTAATACGTGTAACCACATTGGCATAATTTCCACTCCTTTTTCTGTCATATTTTCGTCTTTATTCCCACTCGATTGTGGATGGTGGCTTAGTTGTAATGTCATAGACAATTCTGTTAATACACCTAACTTCATTTACAATTCTGCTTGAAATTTTTGCAAGTAAATCGTATGGAATACGAGCAAAATCAGCAGTCATAAAGTCAGTTGTTGTTACACCTCTTAAAGCCAATGTGAAGTCATAAGTTCTTTCGTCACCCATAACGCCAACTGAACGAATAGAGGTTAACACAGCAAAATACTGATGAATTTGTCTATCCAAACCAGCAAGTGCAATTTCCTCACGGAAGATAAAGTCGGCATCTTGCAAAATTTCAATTTTGTCTTCAGTAATGTCGCCAATAATTCTGATTGCAAGTCCTGGACCTGGAAACGGTTGACGCCATACAAGATACTCAGCAAGACCAACTTCTAATCCTAATGTTCTAACTTCATCTTTAAATAGAAGTCTTAGTGGCTCGATAATTTCCTTGAAGTCAACATAATCTGGCAATCCGCCAACGTTGTGATGACTCTTGATTACTGCCGCGTCACCTGCTCCTGATTCGATAACGTCAGGATAGATTGTGCCTTGAGCAAGAAAATCAACTGTACCAATTTTCTTTGCTTCTTCTTCAAATACGCGGATAAATTCTTCACCAATTATTTTACGCTTTGTTTCTGGATCATCAACCAAAGCCAAACGTGATAAAAAGCGATCTTTCGCATTTACTCTAACAAAGTTAATATCCCAGTCAGCAAATGCTTTCTCGACTTCATCGCCCTCATCTTTGCGCATTAGTCCGTGGTCAACAAAGATACAAGTTAGCTGATTCCCAATTGCTTTCGCCAAAAGTGCCGCACAAACAGAAGAATCAACGCCGCCAGAAAGTGCAAGTAAAACCTTGCCATCTTTTACTTTATCTTTAATTGCATTGATTGCAGTATTTGCATAACCGCCCATAGTCCAGTCGCCTTTTGCATTACAAACTTCATATAAAAAGTTGCGAAGCATTGTGTTTCCATTATCTGTATGAAGAACCTCTGGATGATACTGCATTCCGTATAAATTTTTCTCTGCATTTTCCATAGCTGCACAAGGACAAGCTTTAGTATGAGCAACAACTTTGAATCCCTCAGGTACAACCTCGATATAATCTGTATGACTCATCCAAGTTGTCGCTTCTTTTGGAAGTCCCTTGAACAACAGGCTGGTTGTATCAAAGATAGTTTCTGTTTTTCCGTATTCGCGTGTAGTAGGCGTGGTTACCTTACCATTTAAGGTGTAGGCCATTAGTTGTACACCATAGCAGATGCCTAAAACTGGAATGCCAAGCTCAAAAACAGCCTTATCAATACCTGGTGCATTGTCAAGATAAACACTGTTTGGGCCTCCTGTAAAGATAATTCCAATTGGGTTTAGTTCTTTTATTTCATCTATTGTTATTTTATAAGGACGTACTTCGCAATAAACATTGTTTTCACGCACACGTCTTGCAATCAACTGATTGTATTGACCGCCAAAGTCAATCACCAGTACCAATTCATTTTTCATAAAAACCTCCTGTATTACTTTATGGTATTACTCCTATTATGCCATTTTTCTGTGCTGATTTCAATAGCAACTACTATTTTGAAGTTATTTTTTCACAATGCAACAATCAAGGTTGGTAATAATATCGTTTTTTTAGCAAAAGCTATAGAGATATTGCATATCCAAGGAGGACTATTTCCATGTCTAACCGTTTAATCGTATGTTTTTGCGGATTTTGTCTTATATCACTCTTGCTATTTTTGCGAATAGGAGTGATAGCAACAGATGAAAAATTACAAAATACAGCCAACACACAGTCAACATTTTCGCTAACATTTAACAAAACTAGAGGGCAGATATATGACTGCAAGTTATTGCCTTTTACAGATATTGAAAAAACTTATGTTGCGTCTTGTTTGCCAACTATAGAGAATTTATCTGACCTGCTCCACACTGGAAGTTTAAAAGCTTCTGCTCCTATTGGTAACCTTATTGATTTAGGAAAGCCATTTCTAGTTCGTTCAATTTTCCCTGAAGTCAACATCCCTTTTGTGAATGTGCTCACTATCCCAAAACGATATAGTGAAAATACCCTTGCACAACACATTATTGGTTACACCGATTCAAATGGCGATGGTGTCACCGGAATAGAAAAAGCATTCAACGACAGATTAACTAAAAATTCTGGAAACTCTAAAATTTCATATAAAATTGATGGATTAAGGCGACCTCTTGTAGGTGTAAAACCTAGCATAGATTATGCATCAATTTTAAATGAAGGTGTTGTATTAACCATTGACAGTCGTATACAAAAAATCTGCGAGGATATTGGATCTGTCCATTTAAAAAAAGGTGCAATTGTCGTAATGGAGCCGAGTACTGGCAAGCTAAAAGCTGTAGCAAGTTTTCCAAGCTATAACATCAATGGGCTTTCATCCGCCATGTCTGACACCAAAAATTCACCCCTTATTAACAGAGCATTGTATGCCTATAATGTCGGTTCTACCTTTAAAATTGTAACTGCCGCCGCCGCTCTTACTCAGGGAATTTCACCTGAGACTACCTTCGAATGTACTGGTGAACTTGATGTTTTAGGACAAAAATTTGGTTGTCATGACAAAAAAGGTCATGGCGTTTTAAATCTAAAACAGGCTATGGAAGTTTCTTGTAATCCCTATTTTATCCAGTTAGGATTAAAATTAAATAAGGAAAAGTTTAAAAATATGGCATTTGATATGTCATTTTCAAAGCCCACAAATTTTTCTGCAGGGTTTGCTTCGCAAAAAGGATATTTGCCTACCTTAGATGAGTTATTTAACCCAGCTGATATTGGAAATTTCTCCTTTGGACAAGGAATTTTAATGGCAACGCCTATTCAGATTGCACAAATGCTGAGTTGTGTGTTAAATGACGGAGGTACACCACAAGCGCAACTCATAGAGGGATACTCCTCAAACGGCAAAGTAATTGACGAAAGAATAAAATCTGCCCCACAGGTAAAAAGCTTTGACAAAAATGTCGCTTCCCTTATCAAAGATTATCTAGTCAGTAGCGTAATGAATGTCAGCAACCAATACGCAAAGCCTACCCACACAACCGCAGGAGGAAAAACAGGTACTGCCCAAACTGGACAGTATTCTGGAAGTGGTGAGGAGATTTTACAAGGTTGGTTCGCAGGATTTTTCCCAGCAGAAAATCCAGAGTATGTGGTTGTAGTTTTATCTGAAGATGCAAGAAGTGGAAATCAAGATGCTTCTCCAGTATTTAGGTTAATTGCTGATAAACTTAATGAGCCTACTGTATATAAGGACTTTGTGGAGTGATTACGTTTCATTTATAATATCTAAATTTCGTTCGAGTAGCTTCTTTCC
>JBAQWI010000235.1:0-18846 GCA_049298835.1 Oscillospiraceae bacterium | reverse complement strand
ATATTAGGCATGGTGATTTCCTCCTAACAAATTACAGTTTGGATCTCTAGTTTCTTCTTTTTTATAGAAACTATTTCGTCTCATAAGTTCATCAAAGTCAACAATATGTCCGTCAAAATCCGGTCCATCTACGCAAGCAAATTTGGTTTCACCGCCAACTGTTACTCTGCAACCACCGCACATTCCTGTTCCATCTATCATAATTGGGTTTAAAGATACCATTGTTTTTATCCCGTATGGTCTTGTAACCTCACAAAGAAATTTCATCATAGGAACAGGGCCAATCGCAATTACCATATCGTAATGATTGCCTGCATCAATTAATTCTTGCAATGCGTTAGTAACAAAACCTTGTTTTCCATAGGACCCATCATCTGTAGTAATAATCAAATTATCGCTGACAGCTTTCATTTCATTTTCAAGGATAACGATGTCTTTATTTCTAAATCCTGCAATTATGTCAACGCTTACGCCCATTTCGTGCAGGGCTTTGGCTTGTGGATATGCGATTGCACAGCCAACGCCGCCACCAATAACGCAGGCGTTTTTAATGCCATCAACGTGTGAAGCGTTGCCTAAAGGACCTACAAAATCCAAAATAAAATTCCCAATATTTAGCTCGGATAAACGTTGTGTAGATTTTCCAATAGTTTGAAAAATGATAGTAATACTGCCCTTTTCTCTATCGTAATCAGCAATTGTAAGTGGTACTCTTTCGCCCTTTTCATCAACTCTAAAAATGATAAATTGTCCTGCTTGTGCCTTTTTTGCAATAAAAGGTGCATCGACCTCCATTAACACAACATTCTCATTTAGTTGCCTTTTGTTTATAATTTTAAACACTTAAAACACTCCTATATTATGAATTTACAATATGAAAATATTGCAAAATTTGTACAACTCTTAGCTAATATTATATAATATAATCATATTAATTGCAAATAGAAATATCTTTGTATATTTTGTCAATCTTTGTTTATTCAGTACACTAAATCGTTAAAGCAATAACAAAGACAAAAAAACCTATGCTAACACAGGTTTTTTTGTCTTTGTTATTATTTAGATTTTATAGCTTTTTTAACTGTTGCTATAATATTTTCAGTACTTAATCCATATTTTTGCAATAACTCTAACGCTGGACCAGACATTCCAAAAGTATCGTTAACACCAATTTTTACAACCTTAACTGGATACTCTTCGCATATAGTTTCACTAACCGCGCCACCTAAACCACCTATTATATTGTGTTCTTCAACAGTTACAAGTAACCCTGTTTCTTTTGCTGCCTTGATGATAATTTCCTTATCAAGTGGTTTAATTGTATGAATGTTGATTACTCGAGCATCTATACCATCTTTTTGCAACTCGTTAGCTGCTTCAAGTGCCATATAAACCATCAAGCCAGTTGCAACAATTGTTACATCTTTACCTGATTTAAGCTCAATTCCCTTGCCGATTTCAAATTTATATCCATCGTTATCGTTTAAAACTGGAACAGGTAATCTTCCAAGCCTTACATAAGCAGGCCCATCATAGCTTAGTAGTGCCTTAATAGCAGCCCTTGTTTCAACATCGTCAGATGGGTTGATAATTGTCATTCCAGGAATGGTCCTCATTAGTGCGATATCTTCACAGCATTGGTGAGTTGCACCGTCTTCTCCTACAGAAATGCCTGCATGAGTAGCACAAATATTCACCTTTAGGTGAGGATATCCAATTGAATTTCTGATTATCTCAAAAGCACGTCCAGCTGCAAACATTGCAAATGAACTAGCAAAAACTTTTTTTCCAGTAGTCGCAAGTCCTGCAGCAACACCCATAAGGTCACATTCTGCAATTCCGCAATCAATAAATCTCTCTGGATATGCTTTTTTAAACATACCAGTTTTTGTAGCAGCTGCCAAATCAGCGTCAAGTACAATAATATCCTTATCATCACCTGCAAATTCAACTAAAGCTGCGCCGTAACTATCCCTTGTTGCAATTCTTTTCTCACTCATTTTTTAGCCCTCCAATTCATTCATAACAGCATTTAACTCGGTCATTGCAATGTTATATTGCTCTTCATTTGGAGCAGCACCATGCCAAGCAACGTTGTTTTCCATAAAGGAAATCCCCTTGCCTTTTATGCTTTTTTGAACAATTACAGTAGGTTTTCCGTTTGTAATTTTAGCTTTATTAAATGCTTCTTCAATTTCATCAAAGTTGTGCCCATCTATTGTTAGAACATTCCAACCAAAGGCCTCAAATTTATCTGTAATAGGATACGGTGAGCATACTTCATCAACTCTGCCGTCAATTTGCAAGCCGTTATTATCAACAACCGCAACTAAATTATCAAGCTTGTAGTGTGCAGCAAACATTGCAGCCTCCCACACCATTCCCTCTTGAAGTTCGCCATCACCAAGTACGGCGAAAACGCGATAGTCTTTTTTAGAAAGTTTTGCTGAAATCGCCATACCACAAGCCGCAGAAATACCCTGTCCAAGTGAGCCAGTGCTCATATCAACACCAGGTGTACCCTTCATATCAGGGTGACCTTGTAACATTGCACCTGTGTGTCTTAATAACTTTAGTTCACTCTCATCAAAGTATCCCTTTTGCGCAAGTACAGAATAAAGCGCTGGTGCACAGTGCCCTTTTGAAAGTACAAATCTATCTCTGTCCTCACATTTTTGGTTTTTAACATCAACACTCATCTCGACAAAATATAGATACGTCAATGTATCAGTTAGAGAAAGAGAACCACCAGGATGTCCTGATTTTGCGTTATACACTCCCTCAATGATGCCCATTCTTACCTTACAAGCAAGCTTTTGCAATTCTAGTTTTTGATTCTTGTCCATAAAATATCCTCCTAAATTTTATCAATATTATTGATTAAATACTCTATTAGATCAGCAAGTCCATCGTCCTCACAGCTTTTAACAACTAAATTAGCTACTGCCTTTACATTGTCAAGTGCATTCTCAACAGCAACACCAATGCCTGCCTTCTCTATCATTTCTATATCATTATTATAATCGCCAATTGCGACTGAATTTTCAAGTTTTTTTCCAAAAATCTGAATTAGTCTTTCAAACGGATAACCCTTTGAAACTCCAATAGGCATCATCTCAAAACAATTGCCTCCAGAAAGTACAAAGGCAACATTATCATACTCCTTGGAGAGTAAATAAGTTGATACCTCAGATAGATCAGACTCTGCTATTGCAAATAGAACCTTACAGCAGTCATCAGGTAGCTCACCATTGACATTGTTATGATATACAGCTTGGCACATCCGTGAATATTCTTCCACTATACTATTATTTGATATAACATCATACTTATCTTTCCCAGAAATCGCAACAATTCCAATGTGTGGGAACTGTTTTTTTACATCTAACAGTACTTCTTTGTACGACTTATCAAAGTTTTTTATCCATAAGTTCTCATCAGTTTTCGGGTCATAAATTACTGCGCCATTATTTGCAATCATCGGACCGTTAATTCCCATTTCTTTCAAAAATCCTTTTGCCTGTATTGGTGAACGTCCTGTTGCTATTGTAAAAGTTCCACCAAGCTTACAAAATTTTTCTATTGCCTCTATATTTTTTCGAGATATTATCCCCGTTTCAGGGATGATTGTCCCATCTAAATCTGAGACTAGAATTAAATCCTTAATTGTCATTTATACACCTCATTTTATTGCGTTTAAAAAGTTCTTAAAGTAGTCTGGTAGCTCGCTTGTAAAGCATAGCTGTTCCTTGGTAATTGGATGAATAAATCCAATTGTTTTTGCGTGCAAGCACTGACCAGAAAGATGTTTAAGGATCTTTTTAGGCCCATAGACATCATCACCAGCTACTGGATGTCCACTATATGCAAGGTGCACTCTTATCTGATGTGTTCTTCCAGTTTCAAGCCGACACTTTACATGAGAATACAATTCATACTGTTTTATAACTTCATAATGAGTGATAGCATTGCGGGAGTTCTCAGACGTCACACACATTTTTTTTCTATCTTGTTTGTTTCTGCCAATTGGAAGGTCGATTGTGCCAGTTTCTTCTTTTATTCTGCCATAAACAACTGCCTCATACTCACGTAAAAAGCTGTGTTCTTTAATCTGCTCTGCAAGACCTTTGTGTGCCTTATCATTTTTAGCAACAATGATTAAGCCACTGGTATTCTTATCAATACGGTGGACAATACCTGGACGAATTACTCCGTTAATTCCAGACAAACTTCCTTTGCAATGAAAAAGCAATGCATTTACAAGCGTATTTGTATGGTTACCCAAAGCAGGGTGAACCACCATGCCTTTTGGCTTGTTTACAACAAGCAAATCATCATCTTCATAAACAACATCAAGTGGTATATCCTGAGGCAAAACCTCAAGTTCTACAGGCTCTGGTACTAAAACCGTTATGATATCGTTTCTTCTTAGTTTATAGTTTTTTGCAACAGGTTTATCGTTTATTTTAATATCGCCATTTTCTATGAGTTTTTGTACTGATGAACGTGATAAATCCTCTAGTTCCTGTGCCAAAAAGGCATCAAGCCTTAGGGAAATGTTTTCTTGTTCTGTAGCTATTGTTATAATATTATTCATGTACTCCACTAATTTCTTTATTTTCATCACTATTGTTTTTTCTGTCTAAAAATAATACGTAAATCATAATCAATCCTGTTCCAACGACAACACAGCAATCCGCAAAATTAAATACAGCAAAATCTATAATTCTTAAATCAAGATAATCTACAACAAAGCCTCTAAAGATTCTGTCCACAAGATTTCCTATTCCGCCACCAATCACTAGTGCAATTGACCACATCAGAAACTTACTGTTGATTTTATTCATGAGAATGAGTATTATGCCTGCAATGATTATCAATGAGGTTAGTCCTATAAGGAAGATTTTCTTTCCTTCAAGTATACTGAATGCCGCACCTTGATTTTCAATATATGTGAGATGGAAAACATCCTTTATTATAGGAAATGTAAGCATATCATTTGACAGATAAGTTATAGCTAGATATTTGAATAGTTGGTCCAGCCCTACGATAAGCGCTGAACACGCCAATGCAATATATTTCATCTTAGACACCAGTGTCTTTCGCAGCATACAAACCATAATGATATTGTGCCACATATGCTTGCGAGCACATTTTCCCCTTTCCTTGAGACTTCCCCTAATCACAACAAAATTGACGTTCACTAAAAACGCCAATTTTGTGTAGTTTATTATTTATTTAATACATTAGCGCAACGTTTACAAAGGGTTTCGTGATTATCAGTATTTCCAACTGTGTCGGAGTACATCCAACATCTTTCACATTTTTCACCGTTTGCATTTTGTACAGTAATGGAAAGCCCTTCGACTTCTCCTGTAAATTCGCCTTTGCCATCCATTAACTCAACTTGCGAGCAAATAAACAACTCCGCCAATTCATCTTTAATAGGAGCTAATATGTTCTTTAGTTCATCTGAACAGTAAAGTTCAACTTTGGCTTCAAGTGATTTTCCAATCACGTTTTCTGAACGTTTTACCTCAAGTGCCTTAGAAGCATCGCTTCTTACCGCATAGATTGTGTTCCACATTGAAATAAATTCTTCACTTACATTTGATTCAACAGACTTATACATCTCATTAAATAATACAGACTCTGCGTCATCATTTTTGGTATGAGGCATAAAGCCCCAAATTTCTTCAGCAGTAAATGAAAGGATTGGTGCAAGCATTCTTGTTAGCGCATCAAGGATTTTGTACATCGTTGTTTGAGTTGCACGTCTTAACACACCATCAGATTTTTCGCAGTACAATCTATCCTTAATAATATCAAGATAGAAAGTTGACATATCAAGTACACAGAAATTGTGAATTGCGTGGAAAACAATATGGAAATCCATATCATCATAAGCAGTTTGAACCTTTTCGATAAGGTTGGATAACTTATACAAAGCAAGTTTATCCAACTCTTTTAAGTCGTCATACGCAACCATATCTGTATCTGGGTTAAAATCGTCAAGATTTCCCAGGATATATTTAGCTGTATTTCTAATTTTTCTGTAAGCCTCAGTCAACTGTTTTAAAATCTCAGGAGAAATTTTAATATCGGAATGGTAATCTGAAGATGCAACCCATAGTCTTAGAATATCAGCACCATATTGTTTGATAATCTCCTCTGGAGCAATACCATTACCTGCAGATTTGTGCATTGCTTTGCCCAAACCATCAACAACCCAACCATGAGTACAAACAGCCTTATATGGTGCTTTACCGTTCCATGCAACAGCTGTTAGAAGTGAGGATTGGAACCAACCTCTGTATTGATCAGCACCCTCAAGATATAAGTCCGCAGGTGATTTTAACTCTTTACGCTCAGCCAAAACAGCAGCGTGTGAAACTCCACTATCAAACCAAACGTCCATAATGTCAGTTTCTTTTATAAATTCACCACAACCACAATCGCATTTTACAGTGCTTGGAATAAATTCAGATGGGTCTTTAGAATACCAAGCATCAGAGCCCTCACTCCTAAATAATTCTGCAATTGCTGCTATAGTTTCGTCATTAACGATAGGTTTTTTACAGTCGTTACAGTATACAATTGGAATTGGAACGCCCCAAATTCTTTGTCTTGAGATACACCAATCAGAACGATCTCTAATCATCCCCTCAATACGCTTCTCTCCCCAACCTGGTATCCATTTAACCTTAGAAAGTTCAGCGATTGCTTGTTCTTTAAATGCATCAATTGAACAAAACCATTGTTCTGTTGCCCTGAACAAAACAGGATTTTTACATCTCCAGCAATGAGGATATTGGTGAACAATTTTTTCTATTGCAAAAAGACTGCCATTTTCTCCAAGCTTTTTTGCAATAGCTTTGTTGGCATCTTGAGTGGTGAGCCCAATAAATTCGCCAGCAAGTTCAGTCATTTTACCCTTGCTATCAACTGGAACAATAATAGGTAACTCTTTGTATTTTTTGCAAACTTCAAAGTCATCAACACCGTGTCCAGGAGCAGTATGAACACAACCTGTACCACTTTCTAGCGTTACATGGTCACCATGGATAACCAATGATTCCCTATCTAAAAATGGATGTTGTACCTTAATGTATTCTAGCTCTTTACCCTTGAAACTATGAACAGTTTCAAACTCTTCAATCTTTGCAGATTTCATAGTGCTATCAACAAGTTCTTTAGCCATAACTAGATATTTTCCATCAACTTTAACTAGAGTATATTCATACTCAGGGCCTAAGCAGATAGCCACATTGCCTGGAAGTGTCCAAGTTGTTGTAGTCCAAATTACAAAATATACATCTTTTTTATCAATACCAAGTTTAGAGAAAATTCCCTTATCGTCAGTTACATTAAATTTCACGAAAATTGAATGACACTTGTCTTCAGCATACTCAATTTCAGCCTCTGCAAGTGCAGTTCCACATTCGCTACACCAGTAAACAGGTTTTAAGCCTTTATATATGAAGTCTTTTTTTGCCATTTGTCCAAAAACTTCAATTTGTTTCGCTTCAAATGCAGGTTTTAGAGTTAGATATGGATCGTTAAAGTCAGCTAAAACTCCCAATCTTTTAAATTGGGTTTTTTGGTTATCAACATAGGACAAAGCAAACTCTCTACAAATTTTTCTAAGTGAAATAGAGTCAATTGTAGTTGGATCAACTCCATCTTTTTTCAATGCTCTAAGCTCAATTGGAAGACCATGTGTGTCCCAACCTGGAACGTATGGTGCTTTAAAGCCTGACATATTTTTATGCTTTACTACAATGTCCTTTAACACCTTATTTAATGCAGTGCCTAGGTGAATATCACCATTTGCATATGGAGGTCCATCATGCAAAACAAACAAAGGTTTCCCCTCATTTTTTTCCATCAATTTGTAGTAACGCTTGCTTTCTTCCCAGCCGCTTAGCATAGCAGGCTCTCTTGCCGGAAGATTTCCACGCATAGGAAATTCTGACTGTGGTAAATTAAGTGTTTTGTTGTAATCTTGTGGCATTGATTTAAACTCTCCTCGACTTTTATTTATCTGATTTTCCAAATCCGCCAAATTTTAATTCGCCGAACTTCTCCATATAGTTAGGACGTTGATTTTCTGAAGTAGCAAAATTAATTTTAATTGGCTGTTGCTCTCCTTCAGCATTTTCGTTATCAGTATTATTGTCTTTTTCTTTAGTAAATTCTCTTGTTTGTTCCATTTCTTCATCTTCAAGCTCTTTACTGTTAGTTAAAATCTCGCTTGTAATGGTTTGTGACTCTGCAAATGATGAAGTTTCTTGAGATCTCTGAAAAATATTTTCAACTGCATCTTGATCAAAAGCTTCAACTTTAAATATTGGTTTTTCCTCAGTATTTATATCAGTCCTAACACCAACTTTTTGTTCATCTGCAATTGTAGGCAAGTTTGATAGTAAATCCAAATGTGCTTTATATTGCTTCAATATTGAAGCCTTAAACATACTAACTTCTCTTTTAATTTTATCTAAGTTAATACGCTCTTTTTCGCATTCTCTCTTCATGTCAGCAAGTTCCATATTAATCTTATGAAGTGACTCTTTCGACATACTGTCGACTCTTGATACAGCCTGTGATAGCATATCCTCAGATGTAGCCCTAGCTTCTCTTCCTATAGACTCTGCCTTTGATTTTGCTTCATTCAAAATTGAAGTACCAAGTTTTTGTGCGCCAAGTAAGGCATCACGAATGTTACCCTCGTCAGCTTTATATTCCTCAATCTTATCAGCCAAAATTTTAATTTTGTAGGTAAGATCATTTTTCTCAACCTCTTGCTCGTCTACAAATGCTGCAACTTGTCGTAAAAAGTTATCTACTTGATCAGCTTTGTATCCACGCATACCGGCTTTTTCAAACGCTTCCTCTAGGATTTCTTTTCCAGTCATAATATAAAAGCCTCCTCTATAATAATTTATTTATTGTAATAAACAATCTATCTTTTTTAGTTTTCTTAATTGAATCCTCAACAATGAATTTGCCTTTTCCACGTATTGTAATGACATCACCTTCGCCAATTTGCTTTGACACATTCTGCGATTCTTGATAATTTATTTTTACGAGGTTAGCTTGTATTGTTTCTACCGCAATTGTTCTACTTTTATTTAAAAGTAGAGCGACCACACAGTCAAGCCTCAGCGAGGAAACTGTGCCACTAATCTCTTGATACTCCTGTTTTTTTTCAACTTCAATAGTATCAGTTATTGTAACCTTAACAGTCGCACGTCCAACCTTATCGAGATTCAAGCTTATAAATTCAGCAATATCATTATCGACAAATATAATTGCAAATTTGTCCTGTACGATAATATCACCAATTGACTCACGCTTAATTTGTAATCCCATAATTGAGCCAAGACAATCTCGATGTGAAATCTCATTTTTAGCACTATATGAAAGTTTAAGCATGGTGATTGGAAAGCAATCGTTTTGCACAGGTTGTCCATCTGGAAAAACGCCAAGTATTACCCTATCGCAATCCTCGAGTCCACCAAAAAAATTATAATTACTGTATTTTAAAGCATTTAGAATTTCTTGTGCAATGATTTTTTGTCTTTCATCTAAGAAAGATGAAAATTTAGGGGAATTTCTATTTTTTACAAAGTTAATAATATTGTTTATGTTAGACTTCAAATAGTCATCTTGTTTTACTTGATCAGCTATATTATTTTTCATACTTAAAAATAAACGCCATTATTTTCTAATTCGTCAATCAAATCGCCCATAATATCTACGTTATAAGGCGTTATAATGAAAGTGCTGTTTGCAACCCTTTTAATTTGACCGTTGTTTGCATAAGCAACGCCACTTAAAAAGTCAATTAGTCGTCTTGAAAGCTCTTTGTTAGCAGATTCAAGATTTAATACGACTGTTCTTTTCGCATTTAGGTGGTCGGCAATTCCACTTGCATCCTCAAATTGTTCTGGTTTAACTAGGATAACCTGCAATTGGGTTGTTGCATGGATATTTACAACCTTGTTGCCTCTTTTGCTTGACTTATCCTCTTCAAATTCATACTTTTCTGATGCAGGTGCCTCACTTTTATGAGAATTTTGATTTTGTATGAAGTCAACCTCATTATCATATTCCTCGTCTAATGAAACAAACATACCTTTAAATTTGTCTACTAAACCCATACTTTCAACCTCCAATATTTCTTTGTCCAAACATTGCACTTCCCAATCTAATAATATTTGAGTTATGCAAAATTGCTTTTCCATAATCATCAGACATACCCATAGAAAGTAAATTCATTGAAACTTTATCAATGTTTTGGGCTTTAATTTTACAAAATAACTCATTCATCTTGCCAAAGTAAAGCTCAACGTTTTCTTTTGGCGGTATGCACATTAGTCCTTTAATTTTAATATTTTTATAACTACTTATATGCAAAATTGCATCCAAAGTCTCTCTCTCAGAAAATCCTGATTTTGAAGCTTCATTGGCAATATTTACCTCAACTAATATGTCCATAGTTTTGATGAGGGATTTAGAGCGTTTATCAATCTCTTGTGCCAAGCCAAAAGAACTAACAGATTCAATCATATTGACTTTATCTATTATATACTTAACCTTATTTGTTTGCAAGTGTCCTATAAAATGCACGTTTTCAGATGTAATAGAATAGTGTTCATATTTTTCCATATACTCTTGAACACGATTTTCACCAAGTAACTTGATGCCATTTGCAATTGCAATATTTACAACTTCTGGTGGAACAGTCTTTGTGACAGCCATAATTTGAATATCATCAATGTTCCTGTTTGACTTTATTGCAGCATTGAAAACATTTTCTTTTATAGTTTTTATTTTATCTGAAATAACCACATTAAGAGTCTGCATTCATATTCTTCCCTTTTAATATAACTTGGTCATATACACTTACATAATCTGATTTATCCGTTTGCTGACTGATTAAAATATAGTCATCTTCATAAATAGGATTTACCTTTTTAAATCGGACAGTCTTGCCTAAAAGTGTATAAACACCTTTTACCTTATTTAAAACTTCTCCAGTTTCTTCATCTTTAACCCCGTCTTGAATTCTAATTGCCTCTTTGGGAATGATTACTCCGGAATAGGAATTTATCACAGCTTTGGGCGTTTCAAAACGCATATTAATCAAATCTTCATCAAGATAAAAACTTTTAAATATCACAACTGCGGTATCACTACCCTTTTTTGTAATGATATCTTCAATCGTTGCATCAATCTCACGTGTTGATTTTGAATTAAATTTCAATTTAATAGTTTGCTTTATATTATAGGGTTTACTTAAAACCTCGGCATCCTTAACTGGAACTGTTGAAACAAAATACCAATAGTTTTCATATACAATCTTGCCAATACTATTGGATTCTTTCTTGGCTAGCTTGGCTTGCTTGCCCTGGTAATCCTTAACACTATCAATTGTTAGATTATCTAACATATCAAGGGTAAATATATCCTCATAACCATCAGCAGTATTGGAAAAATATCCGGAAGTCTCTGAGGTAATAACCCCACTCTGATCTGGAACTTGTGCCTTTAACGCAGTAATTTGAGAATCTAAACTTGCAATCGTTTGATCATAATTTACACTATTATCAACACATACAGCAATCTTGTTAATATTGAGCATCAAATCATTAGATACACTGTCAATATTGGTAAATTTGTTCTCATCAACTTGTTTTCTGAGTTCAGCTTTACTTGCTGAAATTTGACTATTCAATAAATCAAGCTTTAATCCCTTAATGGTTTTTTTGTTTTGGGCTTCCTCTAAAATCAATTTTTGTGACTTTAAAGCTTCAATATTTCTGAGATTATATAAATCTTTTTCATTTTCATATACGCTTGCTACCGTAGCACCCTTTGAAATCTTTTGCCCATTTTTATAACTATAGCTAGTTACGCCTTCTTTTTTAACTCCAATAACAGCTTCATCACGCACAAAAAAGCCATTCAAATCAACATCCGATACGTAGGTACCCTTGTTTACAATCTCACTTTGATATGGATTATAAAGTGACACGAATGACTGAAATCCGACATATGCAAGTAACATTAGTGAAAGCAATGATGCTATAACTTTTGATAAAACTGAATTCATTTGTTAAAATCCTAATCTTCTTTTTGTTCTTCTTTAAGGCTTGAGTCAATTATTGAAATCTGTCTTGCAGGAATAATGGTAGAAACAGCGTGTTTGTAAACAAGATTTTGTTTACCATCGCAATCTAACACGATTGTATAATTATCAAATCCACGTACCATGCCCTTAAATTGAAAGCCATTTGTTAAAAAAATTGTAACTGCAACCTTATCAATTCTCGCTTGATTTAAAAATACGTCTTGTAGATTAATGTTTTTCATAAACAACCATTCCTTTTCTATTTATTATACTTTTTGTCTGTTTTAAAATCTGAACACCACTATACTACTTATAGAAGTAATTTAATAATAACATATTTTAATAAAATTATCTATACAATTATATATAATTTTTTTATATAAAGCCATATCAATTTCAGTGTTTTTGTAAAACCAATTTACGTCCTCATCATGTCTAAACCAAGTAAGCTGTCTTTTGGCATATCTGCGTGATCCTTGACGTATTTTATCCATTGCTTCTTGTAGGGTTATTTCCCCATTAAAATAGCCAATCAGCTCTTTGTAACCTATCGCTTGCATGGCCGTTTGTATATTGCCACTTGCAAGGATTTCTTTTGCTTCTTCAACGAGTCCGTCCTCAACCATTATGGAAACTCTAAAATTAATTCTATCATATAATTCGCTTCTATTTTTATAATCAATGCCTATTTTTAGACATTCATATCTCGATGGAAGTTCAATGTTTTTTTTCTTATACTCTGTCATTGTAGAACCAGTCAAACGACATACTTCAAGTGCTCTTATCAATCTTGGCGTATTGTCTTTGTCTATGGTATTTGCCTCTTGGGGATCAAGCTGAATAAGCATTTCATACAATTTTTCCTTACCAGACTTTTCTAAAATTATAGTTAACTCTTCTTTGACACTGTCGTCCTTATTTATCTCAGAAAAGTTGATATCTTTTGTCACTGCATTGATATAAAGCCCTGTGCCACCAGCTAAAATGGGTACTTTGCCTCTACTATAAATATCTGCGATAACCTCGTGTGCAAGTTTCGCATAATCTGCCACACTAAATTTTTCTGATAGCTCGAGCATATCAATCAGATGGTGTGGAACATCGCACATTTCTGTGGGTGTAGGCTTTGCTGTACCAATACTCATTTGCTTATATATCTGCATACTATCAGCAGAAACCACTTCACCATTGTAACGTTTTGCAATCTCTACCGCAATTTCAGTTTTACCCGATGCAGTCGGTCCAACCACACAGATTAAAGGTATTTTTTTATGTTCAATATTCATTGGTTTGCATTAAATCCTTCCAAACTTTTTCTCAATCTCACCCTTAGTCATAGCAATTGCAACAGGTCTGCCATGTGGGCAATGTCTTATTTCATCATCTGCATAAACTTGTTTTAAAAGCTCAGTTAGATCTTCAATTGAATTCTGGTCATTTGCCTTAACTGCCGAACGGCAGGCAATAGAATGTAGTAAATGTTCAAAAATATCACTTGTGACATTACGCCTATTCTCAATCAATTTGTTTGCAATATCTAAGAAAATATCAGATAGATTGTAGGTAGACAGGACAAGGGGTACTTCTCTTATGATGACTGAGTTATTACCAAATTCATCAAATACGAAACCAAGTTTTTCTATCATTTCTACATTGTCGTTTAACGCTTGCATTTCTTCAGTTGAAACAGCGGTAATGATAGGTTTTAGCAATATCTGTCTATCGTCTATAGAAATAGACGTTTTAAGCTTCTCAAAGATAATTCTTTCATGTGCTGCGTGTTTGTCTAACAAGAGAAATTTATCCTCTACTTCAAACAGAACATAAGTTTTAAAAAGCTCCCCAATCACCCTTACAAATGGCATATTTTGAGGTGCTTTTTTTACTGGTTCTTGTTCAATAACTTCCCCCGTATCAACGTTTACCACTATATTTTCGTCAGTTTTTACAAGGTTTTGTGGTTTAATATAGCTAAAGTCATTTTGCTCAATTTGAGCATTGATTTTATATTCAACCTCTTTGGATAAGAATGAGGTATTTGTTGATTTTATAGGGATAAAGTTTTCTTTATATGGCGAAGGGGCATCCGGTTTTTTTGGCTCGTCTTCCCATACAGTTTCAATATTTGTTTGTTCACTTTCCTGTGACTTGAAGGTAGAAAGCAAATTTCTAACCTGTATGCTTTTTTGAACTTCACTGCCATTCTTTAAAATGTCATCGCTTGTTAGTGTAGATTTTACAGCAAAATAAATTGCATCAAACACAACCCTCTCATTCACAAAACGCACTTCAATTTTTGCGGGATGCACATTGACGTCAACACTGTTAACTGGCACAGTTATGTTTAACACACAAGAAGGATATCTGCCCACCATGATAGAGTTTTTATAACCCTCTTCAAGTGCAACCATACAAGTTTTCGATTTCACATATCTTGAATTCACAAAGAAATGTTGCATTGCACGATTGGTTCTAGTGACAGTTGTATTAGAAATATAACCCTTTGCCGATATTCCATTGAGCTCATATTCAACAGGAATGAGCGTTGCAGAAACCTCTTTACTAAAAATTGCATGAACTGCTGAAAGCAAATCACCGTTACCGGGAGTGTGTGACTTAATCTTGTTGTCACTGATTAACTTAAACGAGATTTCAGGGTGAGAAAGAGCAATTTTATCTATAATTCCACTAATTGAATTTCCTTCAGATGCATCCCTTTTAAGGAACTTTAATCTAGCAGGTACATTGAAAAATAAGTCCCGCACAATGATCGTTGTACCTGTGGGACAACCAACCTCGTCAGCCTCAACAATCTCTCCTGCTTCCAACATAATCTTTGTACCAAACTGCATATCCGATGTTTTAGAAGTCATTTCGACACGGGAAACTGCCGCAATAGAGGCTAATGCCTCACCACGAAACCCCAGTGTTGAAATTCGGTCAAGATCATCTGACTCTTTAATTTTACTTGTCGCATGACGCAAAAAGGCCACTTTGACATCGTCTTTTATCATTCCATAACCATTATCGGTAATGCGAATATAGCTAATTCCGCCACGTCTTACCTCAACTGTAATTGCAGAGGCATTGGCATCAATCGAATTCTCTAAAAGTTCTTTTACGATAGATGCGGGACGTTCAATCACTTCACCAGCAGCAATCAGCTCCGAAACATTCTTGCCTAAAACATTAATCTTTCCCACACACTATCCCTCATTTCTATAGTAATTTTTTCAGCTCATATAAAGCATTTAACGCCTCGATAGGTGTCAATGTATCAACTTGCATCCTATCAAGTTTTTCTCGAACGAGATCACATTGATTTTGTGCAAAACTCACCTGTAAAAACTCATCATCGCATGGTATTTGAGTTTTGGTGATTGGTGCATATTTAGAAGATTCTAATTCTGCTAAAATTTTCTTAGCATCCTCAACCACACAAAGTGGTACTCCTGCAAGTTTAGCAACCTCAATACCATAGCTGTCATCAGCACCGCCACGAATAATTTTGCGTAGAAAAGTGATATCGTCACCACGTTTTTTCACTGCAATGTTATAGTTTTTCACCCCGTCCAACTCATTTTCCATAGAAGTAAGTTCGTGGTAATGTGTAGCAAATAAGGTTTTGCAACCTAGTTTTTTATTTTTAACAATGTAGGAAACCACCGCTTTTGCAATGCTCATACCATCAAACGTAGAGGTTCCCCTACCGATTTCATCAAGGATTACAAGGCTCTTAGACGTTGCATTTGCTAGAATGTATGCCACTTCGCTCATTTCAACCATAAAGGTAGATTGACCCATTGAGAGGTCATCAGATGCACCTACTCGGGTGAAAATCTTGTCACAGATGCTGATTGTAGCACTCGAAGCGGGAACGAAACTTCCGATTTGCGCCATAATTGTGATAATGGCTACTTGCCTCATATAGGTTGATTTACCAGCCATGTTTGGACCTGTTATTATCAGCATTTTGTTATCTTTTGCGTCAAGTTTTGTATCGTTGGGCACAAACATTGAATCTTTTAGTACCTTTTCAACCACAGGATGTCTGCCGTCTATTATGTTGATTGTGCCATCCAACGTAATGCTAGGGCAAACATAGTTGTTTTCTACAGCGACATTTGCTAGCGATAAAATAAAATCAAGCTTTGCTAGAGCGCTTGCTGTCGACTGAATAACGTCAATTTTTGAGGCAATAAATTTTCTTACTTCATCAAAAATTTCAGCCTCAATTGCTATAATTTTATCGTTTGCAGAAAGCACTTTTGCCTCTAAATCTTTTAGTTCTTGAGTTATGTATCTTTCACAATTAGCCAAAGTTTGTTTTCTTATATACGTTTGGGGAACCTGCTCCAAATTTGATTTGGTCACCTCAATATAGTATCCAAACACACGGTTATATCCAATTTTAAGTTTGTTAATTCCAGTTGCTATTTTTTCATTTTCTTCTATTTGGGCGATAAACCCTTTTGCGTCCCCACATAAATTTCTATATTCATCGAGCTCGGCGTTAAATCCTGTTTTGATAACCCCACCATCTTTTAAACTAATAGGAGGCTCGTCCACAATTGAATTTTCAATTAGATTATGCACTTCTTGTAGTATGTTTATACTCCCATTTACATCTGATAGGTATTGACACTTAAAGCCCCTTGTTATCCCTTTGATTTTAGGAAGATTTGCGATTGTAAACGCTAGTCCTCTTACATCTCTTGGGCTAACTGAACCGTATATTACCCTTGTCATTAATCTTTCTAAATCGTAAACATTGGATAGTGCATCAGCCAATTCACTTCTCATTTGGCTATCCTCAATCATCTCAGTAATTGCAGTTTGACGCCTAGTAATGTCAGTCAGATTTAAAAGGGGTTGCTCCAATGACTTTCTAATATATCTCTTTCCCATTGCTGTTTTGGTTTTATCAATAACCCATAAAAGAGTTCCACGTTTTTCTTTTGCACGCATTGTTTCTGTAATTTCAAGATTTCGTCTTGCAGTCAAGTCGATATTCATATATTGGCTTTGGTTATACAAATTAACAGTTACAATTCTTAAAGCACCGTCTTTTTGGGTCTTATTTACATAATTAATTAAGCCACCAATCGCTTTGATTGCAAGTGGCATAGTTGCAATACCAATTTCCTCTAAGGATTTACCCTTAAAATGTGATAGTACAGTTGTTAAACATTTGTTGTATTCAAGCTCGTCCTCATTGTATACATCACATACACAAGATAGCTTATTCTTTACAAACTCACCAATTTGCTTGTGAGTAACTAGTTGGTCGTTAAATAAAATTTCTGACGGGGTGAATTTTGATAATTCATTAATCACATCAATAGACATACTTGAAGTTTTTTGCTCCGTTAGGTAAACATCGCCTGTGGATATATCCGCAAAGCATATGGCAAAAGATTTACCCTCAACGATTGCAGATGCAATGTAGTTGTTTTTCTCTTCGTTCAAAAGATTATTTTCTATTACAGTACCAGGAGTTACAATTCTTACAACTCCTCGTTTTACAATCCCTTTGGCAACTGATGGATCTTCCATTTGCTCACAAATTGCCACCTTGTAGCCTTTGTCGATAAGACGTTTAATATACACTTCACTTGCGTGATATGGGATACCGCACATTGGAGCTCTTTCATCCATTCCGCAATCACGTCCTGTTAGTGTGAGCTCCAATACCTTTGAAATGTTAACTGCATCATCAAAAAACATTTCATAAAAATCACCAAGCCTAAAAAACAGCACACAATCCTCATTTTGAGCTTTTATGTCAAAATATTGTTGCATCATAGGTGAAAGACTCTCCAATGTAGATACCTCCAAAATTAAATATTAGTTAAAAATGTTTTGGTAGTGATTTGTAACAAATCACATATTTCATGCCTAGTGACAACCAGAGCAGCTTGAACAGCTGCCGCCGCATGATGAAGCCTCAGGTTCAGCATCACAAGTTTCTGGATCTTCGCCATTTACACACATCATAAGAATGTTTGTAATGCCATTCATCATCTTGTCAATATCTTGTTTTGCATCGTTAAACTCAAGCATATTTTTGTTGCCCATAACTTTTGTGTAAAGATTTTTAAGTTGTGAATCAAATTTTGCAACAGCCTCGTCGTCTTTAGGCTCTGCTTGCATTGCAGTTGAAAGTTGTCCTCTGATTAGATTAAACTCTTCAATTTGGTTTTGAAGTTCAACATCAGTGTCATTCGCATCCTTTGATGCTTCCATTCTTTTGTACTCTGCGCTTTGTTGTATTGCTTTTCCAAGCTCTCTTGTCATTTTAATAATATCCATTTTATAGTTCCTCCAGTTAATTTTAAATTATTTCACCTTGTAATGCCCAACCAAGTGAATTTGTAACTTTAACAGTAACAAACTGCCCAATCAGACTTTTATCGCCTTTAAAGTCAACAATCATATAGCCATCAGTTCTGCCCGTTAAATATTCTGAGCCTGACCTGCCCTCTCCATCAACTAAAACTTGATAACTCTTGCCAACACAGCTTTGATATTTTTCCCTGCCAATTTCTTTTTGAGCAACAAGCAACTCCCCGAAAAATTCTGATTTTTCATCTAGCGATGTTAAATCTTCCATATCAGCAGCCGCTGTACCCACTCTTTTTGAATAGATAAACGAGAAAAGCGAATCAAACCGCACTTCTTTAATTGCCCTTAGTGTTTCATTAAAGTCT
>JBAQWI010000234.1:0-14680 GCA_049298835.1 Oscillospiraceae bacterium | reverse complement strand
GGTTAATCAAAGTAGAAAATATATTTATAAATGTCATTGCAGCATAACTAATTACAAATATTTTGAACATATTTTTAAATGATATTTTACTTTTGTCGCTTGTTTTCGTTGAGGGAATAAAGCTAGTTACTGCAAAAAGTACAGGCATTGCAACAATAGTAAGCGGGATAGTACTTGCTGCAAAACGAAAAAAACTAGTGTCATAGATATCCGGAAAATGTTTTCTAAAAATACTAACTACCAAAATCTGGACTACATTTAATAAGATAACTGACAGCGAAAGTCCTACTCCTATTAACATAAAAACCTTTTTTATTGGCATCTCTACCTTGTTTATATCAATATTGGAACCCACAATTTGCTCTTTTTCCATTACCATTTCCCCTTTAAATTATTATACTAATTAAACTGTATTATACCATAAAATGTATAAATATTCCAATGTTAAACTTACAATCAAGTTTAACATTGAACATCATATTTCTTAAAAATAAAAAACCAACCTCCTAAATTGCAGGTTGGTTTTTATCTCTATGTTATTCTTCGTCAGAGTTTTCCCAGTTATGGAAAACTTCTTGAACATCATCATTATCCTGTAATGTATCAAGCATACGGTTCATCTTAATGCGGCTTTCCTCATCATCCAAACTTGTATATGTAGATGGAACTTGCTCAATTTGTGCTGAAGCAAATGTGTATCCCATTTTTTCGAGGGCATCACGCACTCCTACAAAACTCGCCTGTTCAGTGTAAATTTCAACTGCATCTTCAGAAAAGTTAAAGTCGTCTGCACCAGCAGTCATAACGTCATCCATTACTTTTTCCTCGTCAAGTGAGTCGTTTTCGATTACAATGACACCTTTTCTATCAAACATAAATGAAACGCAACCCATTGTGCCCATATTACCACCAAATTTATCAAATGCATGGCGTACATCAGCAGCAGTACGGTTCTTGTTATCAGTCAAACACTCAACGATAACAGCAATTCCGTTTGGTCCATATCCCTCATATACTGTAGCTTCATAGTCATTTTTTTCTGTACCACCAGCAGCTTTTTTGATGACTCTATCAATGTTGTCGTTTGGCACATTGTTTTGCTTTGCTTTTAAAATTAAGTCTTTTAGCCTTGAATTAGTGCCGGGGTCTGCTCCACCCTCTTTAACACATACTGCTATTTCCCTACCAATTTTAGTGAATATTTTACCTCGAGCGGCATCATTTTCACCTTTTTTTCTTTTAATAGTGCTCCACTTTGAATGTCCTGACATTGATTTTTCAATCCTTTCAAAAAAAATATAAAATTTAGAAAATTATTTGGCACATTCTTTTACTAACTTCACTTGTAATAATTCTAATATTATGACTTATAATATTAGAGGAAAGAGGTGAAATTAAATGAGTCAAAAAGGAAATAAATCTAATAGGCAGCCAAATAACAATAATAACAATTCTGTATCTAACATGGATGATGTCCACACAAATTTTACAGTTGACTGTTCAAACTCTGTAGTTGACAGCGCTTATAATACTGCTAAAAAGCAGACTAACAAAACGAACAAAAATAAAAATGCTAGCAACAAAAACGGTCCAACTGACTGTAGATAAAGCCTAATTTATTCCGCTAATCAAAAATTAAAATGCAGTGTTTTAACCGATTGGCACAGAAAATATTTTAAATAAATTAATTAATTCAATTATCTTATTTATTGAGTGTCGCAAATTTGTGGCACTCAATTTTTTTATGCATCATTTTTACTAAACCCAGAACCTACAATTTCATTTGCTGAAACTGCTATCATAAATGCTGTAGGGTCAATAGAATTCACTAACTTTTTTAACTTGAAATATTCGTTTTGCCTTACTGCAACCATAATAGTCGGTCGTTTTTGTTTAGTATATGCACCATACGATTCAAATATGGTTGCACCTCTATTCATTTCTGAAATAATTCTTTGACTAATTATCTCTGACTTTTCACTGATAATATACATACATTTACAAACATTAAATCCATAAAGCACTGTGTCAAGTGCTACGGACGTAATATATAGTAAAATTAACGCATAAAAAGCTGGTTCAATACTCTTAAATGCTATCGCCGATGCCGTCACTATAACGAAGTCGGTAGCAAATACAATTTTACCAAACTTTAGATGAGGTACACGTTTTGCAATTAACTTATTTACAATATCCATACCGCCACTTGACGATCCTCTTGAGAGTATAATTCCAAGTGCTGCACCCAGTAAAACTCCACCAAATATAGCGGCTACTAACTTATCTTGTGTATAAACAGGAACATCAACTAAAACATAGTCTACAAAAACTGTAAATGAAATCAATGAAATTATTGTTTTAAGCATAAATCGTTTGCCTAAATACCAAAAACCTAACGCCATTATAGGAATATTTATGACAATATTTACTCCACCAAGCTTTAATCCTGTGAGTTTGCTTATAATAGTTGAAATACCTGTAACGCCGCCTGGTGCAATCAGATTTGGAGCAGTAAAGCAATGTATGCTTACCGCAAACATGAATGTTCCAATAATAGTGATTAAGATATCTAGCGCAAAGACATTAACTTTTTTTTTGTCGAACGATATTGGGTGTTTTTTCATTAAAATACCTCTTACATCAGTCTATATTGACACTAATAAAAATACTCTCAAACAACTCACTTACACGCTTATCTTGGCCAGACAAGTGAAGAAAGCCAAATAAAGCCTCAAGCCCTGTTGCTCTGCGGTAATCAACGGGATTTGCATTTTTGGGTATATGATTTCCATTTGCATTTCTGCCACGTTTATATATTGCTATTTCTTCATCAGACAAATCGCCCTCAATAATCCCAAAAGCTTTAGACTGTGCAGAGGCACAGACATAGGAAACTGTCATTTTATGCAGTTTATGTACAGGCATATTGCCTTTTGCAATTATTCGTTCACGAACCATAAGCTCAAAAATACAGTCTCCAATATACGCAAGCCCCAACGGGCTTAGCATCCTTATATTTTGAATTCCCTCATTATTCATACTCATTTTTGCATAATGCCAAAGCCATGCCCACATAAAACGACATGAATCAAGCAGATAATATGCACAATCCTCCCACTTTTTTATTATTTAACAAAGTCAAACTGGAATTCGAAGATACTTACTGTATCTCCCTCAGTTATGCCCATTTCTTCAAGCTTGTCTATAATTCCAGTAGAACGAAGTACACGTTGGAAATATTGAAGTGACTCATAGTCATCCATATTTACTGACATTAAAATTGATTCTAAGAATTCGCCCTCTACATAGTAGATACCATCTTCAAGTGTAACCTCAAAACGTTGTGCTCGAGATTCACGCTCAAATCTTTCTTTTGCAGTAAGTGGCTGTGGCTCGTACGCCTTAATTGGTGGTAAAGTTGCAAGTTTTTGGGAAATTGCAAATACAAGCTCTTTTGTTCCTAATGTGGTCACAGCTGAAATTTCAAAAAAATCATAACCTTTCCCAACAACATATTCCTTAAATTCAGCAATCTGTTCAGAACTTGCCATATCACATTTATTTGCTACAACAATTTGTGGTCTCATAGACAAATCTTCGCTGAAATTCTCAAGTTCATGGTTAATTATATTCAAATCCTCAATGGGATTTCTTCCCTCAACGCCAGAAACATCTACAATGTGTACGATTAAGCGGCAACGCTCAACGTGACGCAAAAAGTCATGTCCTAGTCCTATTCCGTCACTTGCACCCTCAATTAAACCAGGGATATCAGCCATTACAAAGCTTTTTCCCTCACCAATACTAACCATACCTAAAACAGGTGTTAGTGTTGTAAAGTGATAGTTTGCAATTTTAGGCTTTGCGGCACTAACTACAGAGATTAATGTTGATTTTCCAACGTTAGGAAAACCTACAAGTCCAACATCTGCAAGCAGTTTAAGCTCAAGAGTTACTTCATATTCCTCGCCTTTTCTTCCCGGTTTTGCGTAATTTGGAATTTGTCTTGTGGCTGTTGCGAAATGCTGATTACCGGCACCGCCTTTCCCTCCTTTAGAGATAATTACATCCTCGTCAGTTGAGAGGTCAGCAATTAGTCTTCCAGTAGAAACTTCACGTACCAATGTACCACGAGGTACACTCACGACAAGGTCTTTTCCACCTCTACCAGAACATTGGTTCATTCCACCATTATCACCATTGGGAGCGATAAACCTGCGTTTATAGTGAAAATCTACTAAAGTTGACAGGTTATCGTCAACATGAAACACAACGTTTCCGCCTTTTCCACCATCACCGCCGTCAGGTCCGCCTGCTGCGACATACTTTTCACGATGAAAGCTCACCTCACCATTGCCCCCATTGCCACCCCTTATCAAAATTTTCGCTTTATCTACAAACATAGTTTACCTCATTTTCATTTTGTGTTCCTTAACATTACTATTATATATAAAAAGTTTCCAATTATCAAGGAAAAAATTCTTGAATCCATTATCGCATAAATATTTAATGAATTTTGTCTGATTTTTGCGTGATATCCAAAAAAAAGCGTGCTTAAAAAGCACGCTTTTATTCTGTTAAAAATTATTGAGCTTCGTAAACGCTAACCTTACGACGGTCACGTCCTAGTCTCTCAAACTTAACTTTGCCACTGATTTTTGCAAATAAAGAATCGTCAGAACCACGTCCTACATTTTCACCTGGATGAATATGTGTTCCACGTTGTTTAACTAAAATGTTGCCAGCTAGAACGAATTGACCGTCAGCACGTTTTGTGCCAAGTCTTTGTGATGCGGAATCACGGCCGTTCTTAGTAGAACCAACACCCTTTTTATGTGCAAAAAACTGTAGATTTAATCTTAACATAGTTACACCTCCATGTCAATTAAGCGTATATTATCGCTGTAATCCTGTGATAGAAACTCAAGTTCTAATCTTAATGCTTTTAAGAAATTTACTGCATCGGCTCTGTCACCATCTGGCAACGTTAACTTGATTTCATTATCAAGCACCAATACACTAGCATTCACCATTAAAATATCGGTAATGGCATTTGTTGTTAATTCAATAAGCGAGGTAACCGCAGAACAAACGATATCGTAACCGACATTGTCGTAACCTGCATGACCTTTTACTGAAAATCCAACCAAAGTATCATTTTTTAAATAAAATTCTGCTGTAATCATAGTCTTACGCTTTGATAGATTCAATTCTTACTTTTGTGTAAGGTTGTCTATGTCCAAGCTTACGACTGTAACCTTTTTTAGGTTTGTAAGTGAAAACAGTGATTTTCTTGCCTTTGCCGTTTTTAACAACTGTAGCATTAACTATAGCGTTCGCAACGTAAGGATCGCCAATAGTCATACCGTTATCGTTTGATACAGCGATTACTTTATCAAAAGCAATAGCATCATTCTCGTTGACTTCTAGTTTTTCGATAAAAACTACATCGCCCTCGGTAACACGGTATTGTTTTCCACCAGTTTCAATAATAGCGTACATATACAAGGCACCTGCCTTTTCTCTAATCTCGCTGTTTTCGGGGCAGACTTGCGTCTGACTTAAAAATCCCTACACATGCGGCTTGATTATTGTATCATAAATGTCGGACAAAGTCAAGAGTTAGTTTATTTTACATTAATAACGTGCCATTCTTTTTCACTATTATAAACCCATGCTTTATTTTTGTATACAGGCAATGCCCAGTTATAGTCAAACCTAGTAATTTCTTTACCGTTTTTATCTATATAGCCCCAATTGTCCCCTTTGCAAACAGCAGCATATCCGTTATGAAAATTATATGGTGTATACTCATCAAATATCAGCTGATTATTTTTTATATTTGCTTCAAAAATATCATCAAACTGAAACTCTATTGCAACTTTGCCAGTTTCGTCAATATACCCCCATAAACCGTCCTTTTTAGCTGCAGCAAGTTCATTTGAAAATTCATGCGCAGAATCAAATTCAAGTTTTGTTATAAGCTTTCCGTTATTTTGATAGCCGTATTTCCCGATGTGTGATTCAAACAAATACTCACCATAAGTTGGGTTTTCTTCTTTTTTTATTTTACAGCTTTGTACCAATGTTGGAACTGTCGGTTTATATTCAAGATCTTCAAATTCAGCCAAACCCATAGAAGCATAATAGCCCTTGTTACTAACTATATCCCAATAGTATGTACCGTAGTCTAATCCATGTCCGCCATGAGGTTCATGAGTTTTTAAATCGTCTGAATAAATTTCTTCATCAACTGCAATTCCTTCAAAGCAAAGCTCAATTTTATCATGCATAATAGGCAAAATTATATTCCCATTAAAATTGACTATTCCCTTTTTTTCGCCAACTGTAATCACTGCATATTGCAGGTAATCAAAGTTCCCCGCTTGAGTGCCAAGCATACCTGGAATAGGTCCTAGCCAAAACCATGGTTCCAACTCACCAATAGTCTTTGCAAGTGCTGGGTTTTTCTCTGGAATAGCAGACTCGGCAGGCACTTCAGATGAAATAGCTGCCGAACTGGAAATATTGCTAGATTGATTTTCTGAAATAGCAGATTGAGTGTCTTTTGTAAGGTCTTTTCCACATCCAGTCAAGGTTAAAACTAACCCTAACACTAAAATAATGTTGATGACAGTCTTGCCCAAAAAGAGACCTCCTTATTTCAAATAAGCGTTCTTTAGCGTGTTGTATGCCATATCTGCGTTTGCGCTTGATACCACAATAGAAATATCTACATCTGAGGTAGTTATCAGCATTGTGTCGATATTTTGCTCGTTAAGTTTTAAGAAAACATCTGCTGCGACACCAAAGTTATTTGGCATCTCCTTCCCATAGAGGGAAATTTTAACGTTTCCAGACGATACGAGTGGCACAAGCGATTTATGTTCTGATTTCAAGTCTGCTATGATAGCCAAAATATCGGTTACATTTTCATCAGATACAGTAAATGAGATTGTATTATACTCGCCTTTGGGAGCATTTTGGGAAATCATATCAACGTTTATTCCTGCTTTTGCAACTCTGTCAAACATAACTGACATAAACTTAATGTGTGCATGTGCCTTTTCAAATGAAACAATTGCTACATTTTCAGTGAAGTTAACTTGACTAATAATTCCCATCTTGATGACCTCCAAATTAGTGTTATAAAAACTGCCCATCAATTACTGATCTCACTGTATTGTTTATGTAATCCAATGAGAAATTGGCATCCTTTGCCTTTACGCCGTGTTTTGATGCAAGTTCAGCAGTATAATTTTCAAGGGTATAATTTCTCACATCGGCAAAGCCAGCACCATAGTGGGTTATGATAGGCACAAACCCTACTGACGAAATCTCTATCTTGTTTTCCTCAAAGCTTTTGGTGATAACGAGATCAAGCATTCCACCTATCATTCTGACTGCTCTATCTTGTGCTGAAATGAAATTCCCTAGAGAATAAGCCACAATTCCTCTTGTACCATCTGCCCTTTCGATATACTCCACAGGCTGTATAACGTGTGGATGATGCCCTAAAATAACATCTGCACCCCACTCAATCATTTGTTTTGCCATTGCCTTTTGTGTTTGATTTGGTTCATGTGTATATTCTTCTCCCCAATGCACATTTACCACTACAACATCAGATATTCCTTTGGCTTTTTTTATACGTCCCCGTATTTTATCTCCATCAGAAGTTCGCATAACAATAATATCACTGTCAGCCGGCAAATTAAGTCCATTTGTAAGTTGAGTCATCCCTATAAAGCTGAAAGTAATATCGTTTGTGGTTATTGTACGAATATTATCGTAATCCTCTATGTTTTTATAAACACCTGTCAGCTTTGCATCTTGTGTCGACCAAAAGTCAATTGTGGATAAAATCCCCTTTTCGCCCTTATCAATCGTATGATTATTTGCTTGATTAAAAACATCAAAGCCAATCTTCTCAAGGTGCTTTCCAAGCGCAGTTGGGGAATTAAACATAGGATATGCAGAAGGTTCATAAATATCAGCCATAACAGTTTCTTGATTTATTGAAGCAATGTCTGCACTTTGTATGATATCCGCCACATTTTCATAGGCATATGTAAAGTCATATCCCTCACCACCTGCTCGTTTTTGTGCTTGCTTATAGAGTGCCTCGTGGATTAAATTGTCACCAACGCCTATAAGACGTACCGTTGTGTCCTCTTTTGTAGAGGCACGCTCTTCATTTTGTGAAGAAGTTTGTATTGATGATGTATCCGTCACAACAGCCTGTGTCTGTTGTGGTGCTTCGTTTTTTTGGATCATCAAAATTGCCAATAGTGCCGATATGAAAATAATCAGTGCAAAGAGAATCATATAAGGTAGATTATTTCCTTTTTGACGTCTTTTTTTTACTTTCATAATATCCCTCACTTTTAACTAAGTAGGTCCTTCATATCGTAAATTCCAGCAGATTTGCCCTTTAAAAATGCGGCAGCATTCACTGCACCAACTGCAAAAACTTCCTTTGACGTTGCCGAATGTGTTAGGGTTAAAACCTCATCACGTCCAGCAAAAATCACCTGATGCTCACCCACAATTGTGCCGCCCCTTATAGCGTGCATACCAATCTCATTTTTAGAACGTTTTTGACGTTTAGAATGGCGATCATACTCGTATTGATATCTCTCATCTGCCACCTCATTGATTGCGTTTGCAATCATGATTGCAGTTCCACTTGGAGCATCAATCTTTTGATTATGATGTTTTTCAATTATTTCTATGTCAAATTGGTCGCCTAAGACAGCAGTTGCTTTTTTGGCTAAATCTAAAAGTAAATTTACCCCCAAAGACATATTGAACGTAAAGAAAATCGCAACATTTTTTGCAGCTTCCTTTATAAATGTAATTTGGTCATCAGAGTATCCAGTAGTTGCAAGCACAATAGGGACTTGGTTTGTCGTTGCATAGTCAATCAACGGAGATAACAAAGTAGGGTGTGAAAAATCAATGATAACATCTATATTTTCTCTACAATCAACAACCAATTGATAAATAGGAAAATCAGCATACACCTTATCATTTACATCCACTCCTGCGACAACACGCATATCCTCACGAATGGATATACAGTTCTCAATTACTCTACCCATTTTTCCATTTGCTCCGCACAACAATATATTAGTCATATGTTTAACATCCTTTATTACATCTTAATGGTTTCTTTTTTTCAGTATAACATTAATAGTACAATTTTTCAAATATTATTATAAAAAAGCGATATAGACTTATATTACAAGTTTATACCGCTTTCATAGTTATATTAAATTAAGTTCTTTCATTGCAGCTTTTAGCTTTTCAATCTGTGCCACTTCCATACCAATTAGAGGAAGTCTGCACTCACCCACATCAAGCCCCATTAAGTTCATTGCTTCTTTAACAGGGATTGGATTGACGTCTATAAAAAGTGAATTGATAAATTTTAGCAGTTTTAGTTGCAAATCGCAACTCGCTTTGACTTGACCCTTTAAGAATAATTCGCAGATTTCATGAGTTTCTCTTGGCATTACATTCGATAAAACTGAGATTACGCCAATTCCGCCTAGAGAAAGAATGGGTACAATTTGATCATCATTGCCTGAATAAACGTCAAGTTCATCACCACAAACCGCTTTCACTTCAGCGATATGTGAGATGTTTCCGCTTGCTTCTTTTGTTGCAACAATATTCGGATGACCTGATAGAATTTTATAGGTATCAGGAGTAATATTAACACCTGTTCTGCTTGGCACATTATACAAAATGATAGGCAAATCAGTTGCATCAGCAACACTCTCAAAGTGAGCAATCAACCCACGTTGTGATGTTTTATTATAGTAAGGGGTCACATGCAATAGCGCATCAGCACCTAAATTTTTTGCTTCCTTTGAAAGTTCTATTGCATAACGGGTATCGTTACTGCCAGCGCCTGCAACAACAGGGACTCTGCCGTTCGTGCGTTTTACTGCATAATCAATACAATCTATATGCTCTTGGTCTGTCATTGTTGCAGACTCCCCGGTTGTTCCACAAATTATAATTGAATCGGTTTTGTTATCAATTTGAAAATCTATCATTTCACCTAGCTTGTCATAGTTGATATTACCGTCATGATACATTGGTGTTACAATAGCAACGCCAGATCCGGTGAATATATGCTTTTTCATTATATTATCCCCTTTGTTGTAGTTGGGTATTAGTCCATATAACCTTTTGCAGCCAAAAGTTCTGCCATTAGAACAGCTCCGCCAGCCGCTCCACGAACAGTGTTATGCGATAGGCATACAAACTTGTAATCATATTGTGTATCCTCACGAAGTCTGCCGATTGAAACTGCCATTCCGTTTTCCATGTCCCTATCAAGTTTAGTTTGAGGGCGGTTGTCATCCTCAAAATAATGCAAAAATTGTTTTGGCGCAGATGGAAGATTTAATTCTTGTGGCTCGCCTTTAAATTCTGCCCATTTAGCTAGGATCTGTTCTTTGGTTGGTTTTTTATCAAAGGATACAAACACAGCCGCCATATGTCCGTCAGCAACAGGAACACGCAAACATTGTGTTGTAATTGCAGGTTTATTTGCTAGTACAATCTTATCGTCCTCAATTTTGCCCCAAATTTTAAGTGGCTCTTTCTCACTTTTTTCTTCCTCGCCGCCTATATATGGAATTACGTTGTCTAGCATTTCTGGCCATGTTGCAAAGGTTTTACCTGCACCAGATATCGCTTGATAAGTACAAGCAAGAACTGATTTTACACTAAACTCTTCCATTAAAGGATGAAGTGCTGGCACATAGCTTTGAAGTGAACAATTTGATTTTACAGAGATAAATCCACGTTTTGTTCCAAGACGTTTCCTTTGTGCTTCAATAATTTTTACGTGGTCAGCGTTAATTTCAGGTACAATCATAGGAACATCGTCAGTGTAGCGGTTTGCTGAGTTGTTTGAAACCACAGGACATTCCGCTTTTGCATATGCTTCTTCTAGCTTTTTAATTTCGTCCTTGGGCATATCTACTGCACAGAAAACAAAATCAACTGCGCTAGAAATAGCTTTAATATCAGCTGTTGCATCAAGTATCACAAGATTTTCCATTGAGGTCGGCATTGCTTTTGGCATAGCCCAACGGTCGCCAACTGCTTCTTTAAATGTTCTTCCAGCAGAACGTGATGAAGCCGCAAGGGTTGTAACCTTAAACCAAGGGTGATTTTCAAGTAAAATTGCAAATCTTTGACCTACCATTCCTGTTGCACCGATAATTCCTACGTTATAAGTTTTCATTATAAATACCTCCAATTAAATTATATTAATAGCTTTTTAAAAATATACATTAGCAGTTATGCTCACATGATAGACTATATGCCCCAAAATAAAATCAGGGTAACAAAAAAACCGGTTGAAAACCGGCTCATCTTATACTATAATAGAAACATTGACTTATTAAACAAATTGATTTGTGAAATAGCCGATAGCTCCCCATCATAATAATGATGACAATTTTACAGCTGTTAACTGTAAACTCAGGAAAACTACTGCCAGTCATTTTCCTTCGGCAAGCACACCTTTGGCTATACTCTCAAACATTTTGGCAAACTAAAGTATAGTTACTATTTGTTACTCGCAACCTCTATCCGATTACTGCTACGCATTTTATATTCTTATGCGTTTTAATTATGATATCACTTTAAATGTTGTGTGTCAATATTTTAGCACACTAAAGGAGCACTTTTATGAAAACTAGCGATTTTTACTACGATTTACCACAAGAACTTATTGCACAAACACCAATTGAGCCCCGAGACAGTTCAAGACTTTTACATTTAGACCGCAATTCGGGCGAAATTTCACATCGCCATTTCTATAGTATACTCGACTATCTTAAAAAAGGTGACTTACTTGTTGTAAATAACTCTCGTGTTATCCCTGCAAGACTTTATGGCAAGCGTGTTGACACCGATGCTGACGTTGAACTTTTGCTTTTAGAACAAAAAGAGAATAACCGTTGGGAAACCCTCGTAAAGCCTGGAAAGCGTGCAAAGGTGGGCAATATAATAACCTTTGGTGATGGTCTTTTAAAGGGTGAAATTGTAGAGGTACAAGAAGACGGCAACCGTATCATTGAGTTTAGCTGTGAAGAAAATATCTTTGTTGCACTTGATAAAATTGGTCAAATGCCTTTGCCTCCTTATATCACCCATAAGCTTGATGACAAGGAACGTTATCAGACGGTCTATTCAAAAGACTTGGGTTCAGCCGCCGCTCCAACTGCTGGTTTGCATTTTACAAAAGAACTGATGCAAAAGGCAAAAGATATGGGGGTTGATATCGCTGAGGTCACATTGCACGTTGGACTTGGGACATTCCGCCCTGTTAAAGTTGATAATGTAGATAATCATAAAATGCACTCTGAGCATTACTTCATGTCACAAGATGCGGCAGATAAAATTAACTTCACTAAGAAAAATGGTGGACGTGTCATCTGCGTTGGAACGACTAGTTGCAGAACAATAGAAAGCGTTGCCACATTCCACGGTGAAATTAAAGAATGTAGCGGATATACCGACATTTTCATCTACCCTGGCTATGAGTTTAAAGTGATGGACGGACTTATCACAAACTTTCATTTACCAGAAAGTACGCTGATTATGCTGGTTTCAGCCCTTTGCGGATTTGATAATACAATGAACGCATACAAGGTCGCTGTCGATGAAAAATATAGATTTTTCTCATTCGGCGACGCCATGATGATAGAATAGGGGGCAAAATAAATGAAAAAGCCATTTATCGTTGGAATTGCAGGCGGAAGCGCCAGTGGAAAAACCACCTTCTGTAGTATTTTAGAAAAGGAGCTTTGTGAGTTTAATCTCAAAATATTTCATATGGACGATTATTTTAAACCAAACGAAGAACGTCCATTTGTTGAATCCCCGATAACTGGAAAAATGTATGTTGATGATAACCAACCTGAAACAATTGATATTGCAAGATTGAAATTAGATTTACAATCTGCATTGGAAACAGAGTATGAGTTAATTGTAATAGAGGGCTTGTTTACATTATGGGATAAAGAAATATACTCAAAACTAGATTTAAAGCTATATGTTGACTGCAAGCCTGATGAAAGAATCGTAAGACGAATTAAACGTAATTTAGGCTGGGGACTTACGTTTGATGAGATAACAACTGTATATTTGGATATGGTGCGTTATCGACACGATGAATATGTTGAGCCAACAAAATGGAAAGCCGATATTATATTAAACGGTTCTAACCTGTCAACGCAATCTGTCTGTGTGATTACCAATTTTATAAAGACATCTTGTCATAAATTGTAGGTACTCGACTTTATCAGACAGCTTAAAATAAATTTACTTTAAGGAGCACTTATGTATAAACTGATTAAAAAAGAAAACAACGCAAGGCGTGGCGAATTTGCTACTGTTCACGGAACGGTACACACCCCTGCGTTTATGAATGTAGGCACATCTGCCGCAATAAAGGGAGGCATTTCTTCCTATGATTTGGTTGACTTAAAGTGTCAAGTGGAACTTTGCAACACCTATCACCTACACGTTCGTCCAGGTGACGCATTGATAGCAAAACTTGGAGGGTTACACAAATTTATGGGTTGGCAACGTCCAATTCTTACTGACAGCGGTGGCTTTCAAGTGTTCTCTTTGGCAAAACTTCGTAAAATAACTGAAGAAGGTGTGCATTTTTCTTCTCACGTTGATGGAAAGAAAATATTTATGTCCCCAGAAGTTAGTATGCAAATTCAATCTCACCTAGCTTCCACAATTGCGATGGCATTTGACGAGTGCGTTGAAAACCCTGCCACTCACGCCTATTCAAAAGCAAGCTGTGCTAGGACTACACGTTGGCTTGTTCGTTGTAAAGATGAAATGACAAGGCTTAATGCCCTACCAGATACACTAAATAAAAACCAACTGCTGTTTGGCATCAATCAAGGTTGCACTTTTGACGACTTGCGTATTGAGCATATGAAAGAAATTGCAGAGCTTGACCTTGACGGCTACGCTATCGGCGGGCTTGCTGTAGGCGAACCTAAAGAAGAAATGTATCGTGTAATTGAAGTAGTCGAGCCTTATATGCCTAGTGAAAAAATCCGTTATCTAATGGGCGTGGGCACGCCTTCCAATATCATTGAATCGGTTGCTCGTGGAATTGATATTTTTGATTGCGTTATGCCTAGCAGAAACGCTAGACATGGTCATTTTAACACTTGGAAAGGCGTTATGAATATCTTTAACGCAAAGCATCAGGATAGTGAAGCACCCATTGATGACGAGTGCCAATGCGAAACTTGTAAAAACCACTCAAGGGCATATCTGCGCCACCTATTTAAAGCAAACGAAATGCTTGGTATGCGTCTTGGTGTTATCCACAATCTATACTTTTACAACACTCTCATGGAAAAAATTCGTGCTGCACTTGACGAGGGCACTTTTGAAGAATTCAGAGCGAAATATTCAGATTTGCTTGATACTCGCATATAATGTATCACAGATTTTTTATGGCTAACTATACGATATAAAACTTTATAACAGAAGGAATTATGTGATTTATGAATATTTTTGAAATTCTATTAATCGGACTTGGGTTGTCAATGGACGCCTGCGCTGTATCAATGACAAATGGTATGTGCTACAAGCAAATAAAATTGAAGTATAC
>JBAQWI010000233.1:0-20025 GCA_049298835.1 Oscillospiraceae bacterium | reverse complement strand
TTCCAACACGTACTTTAATATGCCAAGTTCCATTAATGGTGCACTTTACGGTGTAATTGGTGCAAAAATCATAACAGATTTATATTTAGGAAATGAAATCCAAAATATCTTTTCACCAAACAGAGGATCGTTATAGCACAAAATCGGATGGTGAAAGGGCGTTCACAGTATTAATCTGTGAACGCCCTTTGATTTGTTGTGCTCATTTTAAATGCGTTTATAGACTTTTTTGGGCAATGATTTTCTCAAACTTTTTATTAGAAAGAATTTCATTGGTAACGAAATCTCCATTATAAAACAAGCTATATGTGGTAAATGGTGCAGGGGCATTTTGTGCTTGCTCTGTTGTTTTAAAACGAACAGCCTTGAAAGCAATGCCACTTGCCTTTGCAACATCTTCAATGATAGGAACATATTTTGCGGTAAACGGACATTGATGTGAATAATACAAAACAAATCCCTGTTCATTAATTTTTAGACTTTTAACAGTTTTCTTAAAGCAAGGCTTTGGTGCAGGCTTATTAAAAGGCAAATACAAGAGCTCATAGTATGGTTGTGCTGTATCTGCCAACTCAAAACCTTTATATTTCAGATATTTGCCATCTGATAAGTATGGCATTTTCTTTTTTGAGGATAAAATAACAAGACCTTTTTTGCCTTTTTCAATACTGTCTTTAATGCATTCATCCAAAAGAAGATTGGAATAGCCTTGCCCTTTGAATTGTCCTGAAACCCATAGGCAATTAATATACATATATCCCTCTGCTTCAATAGGACACCATGCATTTTGGGCAGGTATGTACTCAATGAAACACTTGCCCCGAACATCACATTTTTTAAAAACAAGACCGTCTGCAAAACGCTCTGCAAGCCAAGCTTTTTTGGAAGAAACTTGACAGTCATTATTGCTGGAAATTGCACAACAAATATGCTCTTGCTCCAAATTTTCTTTTGTAACAGTTATTATATTCATATTAGTTTATCTCTCCTTAGACTAAAATTAATCATTTTTATTACGGTTAAAACGGATAAGTTCCAGCCAACATCTGGTTAAAGCCTTGCGTTATGGATGAATGAGGCTTTAACCCTGTAGATTAGTCGTACAATAGAGGATATAAGTATAATTCCAACGGCAATCGCACCTGCAATAAAAAACGTATGGAGACCCTCTTGAATAAACATAGGAATGTTGCCGTTTATGCAGTACTCCATAGTGTAATATAACCCACCTCCTGGAACAAGAGGCAATATTCCAACAATTAAAAATACTGTGACAGGCGTTTTGCATAACCTTGACATAATTTCAGAATAAATTGAAATTACAACTGTTGCAAAGAAACTTTGAAGTATATCGTTTCCAAACAACCCGCAAAGATAGAATACAGACAATCCTATGGGACCACCAATTGATGAAATAATAAGGAGCCGTCCTCTCAAATTACAGACAAGGGTATATCCGATGCCACCTAAGAGTGAGTAAAGACAGGATAGTAAGAAATTGGGCACAGTAAGCAACTCCTCTCATTTATGCAATTAAGCGTAAGCCATACAAGGCGATACCTGTTCCTAATGCCATTGCAATTGCAATCATAATTGCCTCAGTTAGCTTTGTTATTCCAGCAAGTAAGTCACCTGCAATAATGTCACGCATACTGTTTGTCATCGCAACACCAGGAACGAGGTTCATAAGTGTGCCGATGATAATTTTATCCATCAAACTGCCAACACCAATCTGTACGAATAAAAATGCAAGGCAAGTTACTATCCCACTTCCAACAACATATTGGAAAAATAGGTTTGTGTTAAACCTATCCATTGAATTTAATACAATTCTCATCATGGCACCGCAGACAATAGCAACAAGTGCATCCAGTATCCCACCACCATAAAAAAGGCAAAATGAAAAGGATATCAGTGAGGTGGCAAAAATTTGAACAAGTGGTGAATATACCTTGCTGCCTTTTATAATTTCAAGTCCAGATTTTACCTCAGAATAACTTGGGGTGTTTGAACAAACACGTCTGCAAAGGTCATTGAGCATAGTGACTTTATCTAAGTTTATGGACCTTGTCATAATTCGTTTCATTCGTGTATGTGATTGACCATCGCTGGTCCTAATTGTAGTGATTATGCAGGTAGGTATTGCGAAAACCTCGTTGTCTTGTATTCCATAGGCGAGTAAAACTCGTGCAATACTTTCCTCAACACGATAGATTTCAGCACCATTTTCAAGTAACATATATCCAAATGTAACCGAGACATCAAGGAGCTCGTTATAACTCATAGTAGGGACAACGTCCATAATTGTCAAAATTTCTTCTGGCAAAATAATCACTTCGCTTTCAGTTTACATATGTATGAGAAAATAATATCATTATTTTTTAAAACTTACAATATTTTTTACCCTTTATATAAGAATATTATTTTTTTATTACTCTAAGTTACTATACTGTAGTTTGTGTTAAAGGACAGCAAAAACCCTCCCATAGGGAGGGTTGAGTTTAAATATATAAATCTGTCTGTTATATGTTCACTATACGTTCACTTTCAACGAAAATATTAGTAATCAAGAACGTGTCAATCTCGTTAATTGTTTTAGGCCCAGTTGGGTTTAAGTCGTATTCAGAAATTTGCTTGAATAGAGTTGCAACATCATGCCATTTTTCAAACTTATAGCCTGTGTTTTTAAGCAGAGCAACCTGTTCAAAACCAAAGGAGTTGTGCAATGAGGTGCTCTTTTCGTTTGGAACAACGACCAGAGAATAGACATTTTTATACCCAAGTTCCTTTAAAATAGAAAGCAAACATTGAAATAGTGCAGTTGCAATATGCTTGCCGTGGTGCTTGGGGGAAACGTAAACAGAAAGTTCGCAGTTCCATTGGTACGCCATTCGTTCGTGGTGCTTTGAGGCATAGGCATACCCTACAATCTCCCCGTCAATTTCACAAACAATATACGGAAATTGAGCAGAAATAGACTCAATTCTTGCCTCAAACTCTTGAATAGTAGGAACAGCATATTCAAATGTAATTGCTGTGTTTAAAATATAAGGCGAATAGATTGAAAGGACAGCGAAACTATCCTTTTTATCGATAAATCTAATCTTAGTAGACATAATTAAACTTCCTTTTTAGTAAAATTCTTACCCAGTACAAATTATATTACCATTCCGCCATTAGGGCTGATTACTTGACCTGTTATAAACTTTGCATCATCGCTTGCTAAAAACATAACGACATTTGCGATATCTTCTGGGGTGCCAAGTTCAAGTAATGGCGTTTCTTCCTTTAATATCTCGAGGGTTTCATATGACAAATTCTTAGTCATATCAGTCATAATAACCCCAGGGGCAACACAGTTTACGTTCACTTTAGAGGGTCCAACCTCTTTGGCTAGTGCCTTTGTAAACCCAATCATACCCGCTTTCATTGTGGAGTAATGCACTTCGCAGGACGCACCGCATAACCCCCATATGGAGGAGATGTTAATAATTTTACCATAACGGTTTTGAACCATTTCGGGCAGAATTGCCTTGCAGGTGTTAAACATTCCTTTTAGGTTTACTGTATACATTCTGTCAAAATCATTTTCGGTGATGTCAAAGAAAAGCTTTTGCTCTGAAATTCCAGCATTGTTAACGAGTACATCAATCTTGCCAAACTGTTTTCTGGCAACAGAAACCATTGCAATGACTTCATCTGATTTACCTATATCAGCTTTAATTGCAATGGCGTTTTGCAAACTGTCAGCGAGTGCTTTTGCCTCGATTTCTGAGTTGTTATAGTTAATAATAACGTTGTAACCACTCTGCGAAAGTTTAATAGCAATTGCTTTTCCAATGCCACGTGAGGCACCAGTGATTAATGCTGTTTTCATCTAAATATAACTCCTATCAAATAATACTATTTCGTTTTTAAATTAGTATAAGTTATATTTAGTATAGCATATTTCAATTTAGAAAGAAACTACTTGTTGGGTAAGTAATCTCTAAGCTCAGGGCGTACAACCTCTTTAATTGCGTTTTGCTCTGAGAGTGCCATTTCGAGCATATATAGGCTTTGGGTGTCGGTCGATTTGTCGAGCACTTTAGAGGTATCGTTATAACGTACAAGTTCATTTTTTGCGTTAACTAGCATAGTTACTGATTGTGAAATAATCTCGATTTCAGTATCTTTATATGTAGTTTTGTTAAGAACTTTTGGGTCAAGCTCCATAGTATAGGTTTTTTCAGTTTCAGTTTCGTCGCAAATAATACTGTCAATTGATTTTTTGTCAAAACTAGTCGCTAATAATTTTGCATAGCGGTGTGGATTATCTTTTGAATATTGTGTGGTATCAAGAACGCTCCAACCTCTACCTACTAGCCATTGTTCGGATTTTTCACCATCTGAATATTCACAGTAAACAGTCTTGTTATTAAGGTCATATTGGGTTTGGCAATAGGAAAGAACGCCACCTGGATTTGTTTTAAATACAAACTCAGATTTTATTGTATCAGATTTATTTTCTCCCTCGAATTGTGAAATCACAGTAATTTTACCGCTATCAAGGTTTAAAATAGTATCTTGTGCATTTTTAAGCTCCATATGTTTTTTTCCATCAGATGAACAAGCGACCATAGAAATACAGACTGTCAAAATCATTACAACTATCGCTATCTTCTTAAGCATAATGCATACACTCCCTTTTGTTAATACGTAATTCGTACTACAATTATATTTACAGCGATTAGGTTTTATGCGGTTTGTGCAAGGTAAAGTTATGGAAATAGTGGGCATAATAAACTTTACATAGATTTTACAAAGTAAGACTTTGTTTTTTACAATGTGAATTTATAATAGTAATTGTTAAGAATGAAAGATGAGAGATGAAAGGTGAAAGAATAATATGAAGAAAATATTGAGTATAGTATTATTAGTAGCACTGACTACAACAATGTTTGTTGGGTGCAAATCCAAAGAAACTCAAACAGGTAAATTTGATAAGACAAAGGATATTACAGTAGTTTCAAGAGAAGACGGTTCAGGTACACGTGGTGCATTCATTGAACTTTTTAAAATTCAGGTAAAGGGTGCAGATGGCTCAAAAACTGATAAAACTACTAAAGAAGCAGTAATTGCAAATAAAACAGACATTATGTTGACAAACGTTTCGGGCGACGATTATGCAATAGGATATGTTTCACTAGGTTCGCTAAATGACACAGTAAAAGCTTTGAATGTTGACGGCGTTAAAGCAACTGCCCAAAACGTAAAAAGCGGAGAATACAAGGTCGCAAGACCATTTGTAATTGCAACAAAGGGAGAGACTACAGGGCTAAAAAAAGATTTTATCGACTTTATCCTTTCAAAAGAGGGTCAAGTAGTTGTTTCAAAAAGTTATATATCAGTAAGCGATGATGCTGTTGCATACTCAGGTGATAGACCTACTGGAAAGTTAGTAATTGCAGGGTCTTCATCAGTAACTCCAATTATGGAAAAGCTAAAAGAGGCATACCTTGCAATGAATCCAAATGCTGAAATTCAAATTCAACAATCAGACTCAACTGCTGGAATGACAGGCACTATTGAAGGAACTTGCGATATTGGAATGGCATCAAGAGATTTGAAAGACAGCGAAAAAGGACAACTTACAGGTACAAGTATCGCAATTGATGGGATTGCAGTTATCATAAATCCTAACAATACATTAAGCGACATCACTACAGAGCAAGTAAATAAAATTTTCACAGGTAAGTCAATAACATGGGACGAAGTATAGTGCTTACCATAGGAATGAATTGAATAACCGTAAAAATAAAATTAGTATAAGCTAGCATATGGGTGCTAGCTTATAGCTACGAATAAAAGCAGTGAGGTGTATCGCATGAAGCAAAGTGCAAAGGAAAAGTTGATGGAAATAGTGTTCTTAGTAGCGGCATTAGCCTCTATTATTTCTGTTGTTTTAATCTGCTTATTTCTATTTGTAAATGGAATTCCAGCTATGGCAAAGATAGGATTTTTTGATTTCATATTAGGGAAAAACTGGTCACCGAGCGATGTGCCAGCCCAGTATGGAATATTCCCAATGATATTAGGCAGTATTTATATCACAGCAGGTGCTACCATATTGGGTGTCCCAATTGGAGTGTTAACAGCTGTCTTTATGGCTAAATATTGCCCCAAATCTGCATATAAAATACTTAAACCTGCAATAGAACTACTTGCAGGTATACCGTCGGTAGTCTATGGTTTTTTTGGAATCGTTGTTATTGTTCCAATCATAAGAGAGGTTTTCGGTGGAAATGGCTCAAGCATACTTACCGCCTCTATTTTACTTGGCATCATGATACTTCCAACCATTGTTGGAATCAGTGAAGCCGCTATTAGAGCTGTGCCAAACCATTACTATGAAGGGTCGCTTGCACTTGGCGCTACCCACGAGAGAAGTGTGTTTTTCGCTGTGCTCCCAGCTGCAAAGTCTGGAATCCTTGCGGGAATTGTGCTAGGTATTGGACGTGCAATCGGCGAAACCATGGCAGTTATCATGGTTGCTGGAAATCAAGCGAGAATGCCAATTAGCATTTTAAAGGGTATAAGAACCCTAACCGCAAACATTGTAATTGAAATGGGCTATGCTGCAGACTTGCACCGAGAAGCATTAATTGCCACTGGTGTTGTGCTTTTTGTTTTCATATTGCTCATTAACTTTACATTCTCCATTCTAAAAAGGAGGATGAAATAATGAAAGAGAAAAAATTAAAATCACCAATTAATGCAATAAACAAGATATCGTTAAAGTCAAAAATTAAGAGTTATATAAAAAGTCCGTTGTCACTTATTATGTTTTCGCTTGTAATTTTGGCAGCGGCAACTACGTTTTTTGTGCTCATATATCTGATTGGATACATCCTAGTAAAAGGTGTGCCGTATCTAACACCGTCGCTTTTTGCATGGGATTACAATAGTAAAAACGTATCTATGATGCCAGCAATAATCAATACCATTATGATGACATTAGGTTCACTCATTATTGCAGCACCCCTTGGGATTTTTACAGCAATTTACCTTGTTGAATATGCAAAGCGTGGAAATAAGCTAGTTTCTATCGTGCGCATTACAGCAGAAACGCTGTCTGGAATTCCTTCCATTGTATATGGTTTGTTTGGATTATTATTCTTTGTAACAACACTAGGATGGGGGTTTTCGCTACTAGCTGGTGCTTTCACCCTGTCAATTATGATTTTACCACTCATTATGCGTACAACAGAGGAAGCATTAAAGTCTGTGCCCGACAGCTTTCGTGAGGGAAGTTTTGGTTTGGGTGCTGGCAGACTTCGGACTGTATTCAAGATAGTTTTACCGTCGGCAGTACCTGGAATATTAGCAGGAATTATTCTTGCAGTCGGCAGAATTGTCGGAGAAACTGCGGCGCTAATTTATACCGCAGGAACGGTTGCTGAAATTCCATCAAGCCCACTAGGTTCTGGGCGAACATTGGCAATTCATATGTATTCCCTTTCGAGTGAGGGACTTTATACCAACCAAGCCTATGCCACAGCGGTAGTTTTGCTAATCATGGTACTGTTCATCAATGCTGGTTCAGCATTTGTGGCAAGAAAACTGACAAAGGAGTAATGATATATGGAGAAAATTAAAATTTCTAATGTAGACCTTTTTTACAGTGATTTTCAAGCGTTAAAAAACATTAACATTGGAATTGATGAACGTGAGATTACAGCATTTATTGGTCCGTCGGGTTGTGGAAAGTCAACCTTGCTAAAAAGCCTCAACCGTATGAATGATTTGGTTGAGGGATGCAAAATTACAGGAGAAATATTGCTTGATAATGAAAATATATATGGCGATATGGATATTAATTTGTTAAGAAAAAGAGTAGGAATGGTTTTTCAAAAACCCAATCCGTTCCCAATGAGTGTGTATGATAATATTGCATTTGGACCTAGAACCCATGGAATACGTTCTAAACGTAAACTAGATGAAATTGTTGAAAAGTCTTTGACTGATGCAGCAATTTTTGACGAGTTAAAAGACAGAATGAAAAAATCTGCGCTAGGTCTTTCGGGTGGACAGCAACAACGTTTATGTATCGCACGTGCGCTTGCGGTTGAGCCTGAAATTTTATTGATGGATGAACCAACAAGTGCGCTTGATCCAATTTCTACCTCGAAAATTGAAGACCTTGTCAGTGAGCTTAAAAAAGATTATACTATAGTTATGGTAACTCACAATATGCAACAAGCAGCAAGAATTTCAGATAAGACGGCATTTTTTTTAATGGGAGAGATTGTTGAATTTCAGCCAACGGAGCTACTCTTCTCGATGCCGAAAGATAAGCGCTGTGAGGATTACATTACAGGCAGATTTGGATAGACATGCAATAAGTGACTTGTCACGAGCCAAAGGCGACGTGAGAAGTCCTTAGTGCAGTCGTTCTTTTAAAGAGCGAGAAACGAGAGCGGCAAAAGAACTTCTTAAAAATATAACAGTAAACCGTCAGAAAGGTATGAAAATTATGAGAAATCAATTTGACTATGAGCTTGCGCTATTAAACACAGAACTTATTGAAATGGGTGCATTAATTGAAAATGCAATTGGGCGTGCAGTTGATGCTTTGATAAAACGAGATGAGGGTTTTGCAAAAGCCGCAATCGAGTTTGACTCAGAGGTAAACCAAAAAGAGCGTGACATTGAAACTCATTGTCTAAAATTGCTCTTGCAACAACAACCTGTGGCAAAAGACTTACGTTTAATCTCATCTGCACTTAAAATGATAACTGATATGGAGCGTATTGGCGATCAAGCCTGCGATATTGCTGAAATAACCTTAAGGCTTACAAACAAAGTGGATATCAAAAAGTTAGATCATATCAGTGCAATGGCAAAGGCAACCATAAGAATGGTGCGTGACGCAATAGATGCCTTTGTTGCAAGAGATTTGCTTCAAGCACATAAAGTTATTGGCTATGATGATGAGGTTGATGGACTGTTCGACGATGTGCGTGATGATTTAATTGCGTTGATAAAAACATCCCAAATGGATGGTGAGCAGGTTGTAGATTTACTGATGATTGCAAAATATCTTGAAAGAATAGGTGATCACGCAGTTAATATTGCTGAGTGGGTTGTATTCTCTATCACTGGTCAGCATAAAACGAACGAATAGTAATGAAAATTAGTATAAAAACACAAAGGTAGGTGGAGCACTATGTTGATATATCTTGTTGAAGACGACATGGGTATCAGAGAACTTATTATATATGCACTTAAAACTGCAGGTTTTAATGCAATAGGTTTTGAGGAAAGTAAAAGCTTTTTTACGGCACTCCAAGAGCAGAAACCTACTTTAGTTCTGCTCGATATTATGCTTCCAAACGATAATGGACTTGAAATCCTAAAAAAACTCAAGCTAAAATCGCAGTACACAGACCTGCCTGTTATTATGTTGACTGCTAAGGGTAGCGAGTACGATAAAGTCAATGCGCTCGATTTGGGGGCAGATGATTATATTACAAAACCCTTTGGCGTTATGGAACTTATCTCTAGGGTAAGGGCGGTAATAAGAAGAACCACATCGGTTGCGGGAGAGAACGTACTAGAACTTGATGGGATTAAGCTAGATCTAAAACGCAGAATTATAACTGTACACAATCAAGAGGTTTTCCTAACCTTTAAGGAGTTTGAACTACTGCACTATCTGATGCAAAACAAAGGAATTGTCTTGTCCAGAGAAAAGATTATGCAAGTTGTGTGGGGTTTTGACTTTGAGGGTGAAAGTCGTACAGTGGATATGCACATTAAACTTTTAAGACAAAAACTGCAAACCGCAGGGAACTGCATAAAAACAGTTCGTGGTGTGGGTTATAAAATAGAATGTACAGTTTAAATATAGAATGAAAGGTGGTCGCCATCCAATATGAAAAAGAAGATTTATATTTCTATGGCATCAGCCTCAATTATTGTAATGCTATTTATGGCCGTTGCCTCGCTTAGAATATATTATGATTTTTTTGAAGAACAATTTAAATCAGATATGCGGGTTGAAGCCGATTTAATTAAAAAAGGGTATGAGAACGCTAAGGATAGCTATGAGTTTATAAACTCAATGAAAGGAACTGGGAAAGAAATCCGTGTATCAATTATTGAGCCAGATGGAACTGTCAGCTTTGATACCCATGCAGATGCAAACTACTTGGATGAACACCTAGATCGTCCAGAAATTCAGGATACAATTAAAAATGGATATGGTGAATCTTTGCGTTATTCCAAAACGCTAAGGCTGAATACATATTACTACGCATTAAAGCTTTCTGATGGCAATATTGTGAGGATTTCAAATAACACCCAAAGTATTATGTCTGTATTTATGTCTGTCTTACCATTTGTGGTGTTATTTGTGGTAATTATTTTAATTGTGTGTTTAATAATTGCAAAAATGCTTACAGATATGGTTGTAAAACCACTTGTTAAGCTAGGAGATAACCTTGATGATTTGAGTGATGATGCGAATTATGATGAACTTAACCCGTTTGTTGAAAAGATAGCAAAGCAAAACGCAACCATTACAAGACAACTTGAAAAGCTCACAAAAGAACGAGATACCATTACGATTATCACAGATAATATGCAAGAAGGTCTTGTCGTTTTAGGAAAAGACAGGTATATTCTTTCGGTAAACAAGTCTGCGCTTTCCTTCTTAAATTCTCACCAGATGGATTTTGTGGGGCAAAATTTTATTGTACTCACTCGTGAGGTAGCGCTTATTTCTTCTATAGACAATGCGCTTAGTGGGTGTGCAAATGATGGTGTAATTAAAGTTTTACACAAGAGTTACCGCTATTTTGCGAATCCAGTTTATGAAAAAGAAACAATAAGTGGTGCAATTATGTTACTGCTCGACGTAACTGAGAGCCAAAAAGTGGAGAAAATGCGACAGGAATTTTCTGCAAATGTTTCTCACGAGTTAAAAACTCCGCTGACAACCATATCTGGTTTTGCAGAGATGATACAAAACGATATGGTGCAAAATAAAGAGGATTTAATTAACTTTGCTGGAATGATTTATAAAGAGGCAAGCAGGTTGCTTTCACTGATTGACGATATTATGCGACTTTCTCAAATTGAGGAGCGTATCGAAACAAAGGTTGAACAGGTGAATTTATTCACGGTCGCACAAAGTGTTTGTAGCTCGCTAAAGCTAAAGGCTGATGGCAGGAATATCATATTGAAACTTGAGGGCGAAAATGCAGTAATTACAGGTAACTCGAGTATGATAGAAGAACTAATATACAATCTTGCTGATAATGCGATTAAGTACAATAAAGACAACGGTGAGGTTTGTATTACCATAAAATCTGAGGGAGCAACGAGTGTTATAGCCGTTTCAGATACAGGGATAGGAATACCTCAAAAGCACCACCATCGAATTTTTGAGAGGTTTTATCGAGTGGACAAATCTCGTTCTAAGTTAACTGGTGGGACAGGACTAGGGCTTGCTATTGCAAAGCATATTACTGAATTTCATAATGGTAAAATCGAGTTTTGCAGTGAGGAAAACAAAGGCACAACGATTACAGTTCGGATATAGTGAAAAAGGCATTCCAAAAGGAATGCCTTTTTTGGAGAAGTTACTTGACAAATGTGTAAAACAAACCTATAATGAAATTATATGTTAAAAGCTGTGAAAAGAATGTTTTTACAAGCTTCCTTTTAAGAGATAGGGCGGTTGCTGAAAGCCCCAAAGGAAATGTGAAAATGCTATCTTTGAGCCTACTTGCGAAAGCTTGTGCGTAATCCCTGCGTTAAAGGGTGTTTAAGTGGCAGTATGAGTTTTCATATTGCAATTTGGGTGGTACCACGGAATTTTACTTCGTCCCTTGATTTTATCAAGGCACGAAGTTTTTTTATTTATAAAGGAGATTATAACTATGAAATGGACAGGACTAAACGAATTAAGAGAGCGTTATTTGGCTTTCTTTGAGGAAAAAGGACATTTAAGATTGCCAAGCTATCCGCTTGTTCCAATTAACGACAACAGCCTATTTTTAATTAACTCAGGAATGGCACCAATGAAAAAATTTTTTTTAGGACAAGAAACTCCTCCATCTAAAAGGGTTACTACCTGCCAAAAATGTATCAGAACCCCAGATATCGAGAACGTAGGTAAAACTGCTCGTCATGGAACCTACTTTGAGATGTTAGGCAACTTTTCATTTGGCGATTATTTTAAGCATGAAGCAACTAGATGGGCATGGGAATTTTGCACAGAAGTTATAGAGCTTCCTGTGGATAGAATTTGGGTATCCATCTATTTAGATGATGATGAAACTTTTGATATATGGACAAAAGAAGTAGGCGTTTCTGCTGACCATATCGTAAGACTTGGCAAAGAGGATAATTTTTGGGAGCACGGAACAGGCCCTTGTGGACCTTGTTCTGAACTATATTTTGACCGTGGCGTAGAAAAAGGTTGTGGCTCACCTGATTGTAAAGTAGGTTGTGAGTGCGACCGTTTTGTTGAATTTTGGAACTTGGTTTTCAGCCAATTTGACTCAAATGGAGCAGGCGTATATACACCGCTTACCAACCCAAACATTGATACAGGTATGGGGCTTGAGCGTTTGGCTTGTATTATGCAAGAGGTTGATAACTTGTTTGAAGTTGACACCATGCAAAAAATCATGAAACATATCAGCGATATTGCTGGTGTGACCTATAAAGATGATGCTAAGGTTGACGTTTCCCTTCGTGTTATTACAGACCATATTCGCAGCACAACCTTTATGATAGCTGACGGTGTTATCCCGTCTAATGAGGGCAGAGGCTATGTATTGCGTCGTCTTCTTAGACGTGCGGCTCGTCACGGAAGATTGCTCGGTGTTACTGGTGTATTCCTTGTTGATGTGGTTGACACAGTGATACAAGAGAACAAATCTGTTTTCCCAGAACTTGTAGAAAAAACACAATATATTAAAAAAATGGTTAAGAGTGAAGAAGACAGCTTTGCAAAAACTGTAGGCAAAGGATTTGAACTTCTAAATCAAATCATTGAAAATATGGAAGCAGATAGCCTAGGTGGACAAACTCCAATGCTTTCAGGACAAGATGCTTTTAAACTGTATGACACCTATGGTTTCCCAATTGATTTGACAAAGGAAATCATTGCAGAGAAAAACATTACAATTGACGAGAACGAGTTTGTTCGTCTAATGAATGAGCAAAGAGATCGTGCAAGAAATGCAAGAGCAACAGGCGATGCTTTTGGTTGCAACGATGACAGCCTTGGATTATGCGACACGAAAACTGAGTTTGTTGGCTATGACACACTAGAGTGTGAAGCTACCGTGCTTGCAATTGTATATGAAGGCGAGCGTCAAGACTCTGCTATTTCTCCTCAAAGGGTAACCATTGTAACAGATAAAACTACTTTCTATGCTGAAAGTGGTGGACAGGTTTGCGACAAGGGACAAATAACTACTGATAACTGTATAATGAATGTCTATGATGTGCAAAAGTCATCTAACGGTGATTTGATTGTACATTCCTGTGAAATTTCTAAAGGACAGCTTAACGAGGGCGACAAGGTTAAAATTACTGTTAGCCATGCAATCAGAAGTGCAATTACAAGAAACCATACCTGTGCCCATTTGCTTCAAGCAGCCCTTAGAAATGTTTTGGGTGAGCACGTTCACCAAGCAGGACAACTTGTTACTGCAACTCGTATGCGTTTTGATTTTAGCCACTTTGAGGCAATGACTACTGAACAAATCAAAGAGGTTGAAAAACAAGTAAACAAAGTGATACTTGCAGGCGTTGAAGTAAAACGATATGAAGCTGATATAGAGACTGCGAAAGCGAAAGGTGCAATGGCGTTGTTTGGAGAAAAATACGGCAACATTGTTCGTGTATGTGAGGTAGGCGACTTTTCACTTGAACTTTGTGGAGGTACACACGTTGACAATTCATCTAAAATAGGTCTATTCAAAATGATTTCAGAAAGTTCTGTCGCAGCAGGAGTTAGACGTATTGAGGCAGTAACTGGTTATGGCGTTCTTGATATGCTCGACAAAGGAACAGCTACTATTCTTGAGGCAGCAAATGAGCTTAAAATCACAAACTCAAGTGAGCTAGTTAACCGTTGTTCACAGGTTATGACTGAGATAAAAGAGCAGTCAAATGAAATCGACAAGCTAACTCAAAAGATTGCGGACTCTTCTATTGTAGGTTTGTTTGAGAATGTGAAAGAGATATGTGGCGTAAAATATATTACTGCAATGATGAGTGGAACAAAAACAGAAAGCCTTCGCGTTATGGGTGACAAAATCAAAGAACAAGAGCCTAATGCTGTTGCACTTTTGGTTGGCACATATGAGGGCAAAGCAACAATGTTATGCGTTTGTGGCTTAGAGGCTGTTAAAAAATCTGCTCATGCTGGCAAGATAGTTTCAAAAGCCGCTGCTATTACTGGCGGTAAGGGTGGAGGACGTCCTGACGTCGCTATGGCTGGCGTTAATGATAACCATAAAATTGATGAGGCTTTTGCTGCAATCGAGGGTATCATTACAGAAATAATGGGGAAATAGGGGGACTTTTAATATGCAAAATTGTTTATTTTGTAAGATAGTTGCTGGCTCAATCCCTAGCACTAAAGTTTATGAGGATGATACTGTTTTGGCATTTAGGGACATCTCCCCACAAGCACCAACCCATATTCTAGTCATTCCAAAAACCCATATTACAAGCTTTGCAGATATTGACGAAACTAACAGCAGAGTCATTGCTCATATTAGCGAGGTTATTGCAAAGATTGCTAAGGAACAAAACCTTGACAATGGCTTTAGAGTTATCTCAAACGTTGGAGAAGACGGTGCACAATCTGTAAAGCATCTGCATTTTCACGTTTTGGGTGGCAAACAGCTTTCGGGCAAAATGGGATAAATAAATTATATTATTATTGTAGGGGCGATTATTAATCGCCCGCCGACTTACAATAACCCGCGAGTGTGCAATAATTACACGGCACACATGTGCGTCCCTACAAAACATTAAACACATAACTATAAATTCTAAACACACTTGATGTGCGAAGGAGGTACAGCATTATGCTGTTGACACGACCATTGGTTACAGCAGGAATTTCTTTTCTGACAACCGCTATGGTTGTGTCATTTTTTTCGTCTGAAGTCAGTTTTGTGATAGGGGTTGCACTTTTCGTTTTGCTACTGATTGCACTGATTGTTTTTGGTGGAAAGAAAAGAATAAACGTTGCAATTGTGTTGCTAAGTGGCATTGTTGCCACCACGTCATATGGAATATTTGCAAGCAACGAGTACGATATGGACAAGTTTGATTTGCAAACTGGAATGATAACTGGAGTGGTAACCGACATTTCTCCTGCTAAAAACAGCAAAACTGCTTACACACTTAAAGTAACCAAAACAACAATAGAGGATATGTCTACACCGTTTCGTGCGATTATTTATATCAAATCTGACGTTTTAATTGACTTTTACGATACTATTAAAATTGAGGCGAAAGCAAGAAAAATAACGCCCTCGCCCTCGTTTAACTCAGAACAGTATTATCGTGCAAAAGGGATATCTATGACATTTTCAAGCTATGAAAATGCAACCGTTTTGGAAAATGGCAAGCATGGTATCATGTATTATGCAAAGCATCTAAATGTAGTTTGCAGCGATATGATTGATCGCTATGTCGAGCGCCCTTATGCGGGGCTTTTGAAGGCAATGTTGCTTGGAAATAACGATGATATCGATGACATTGCCTATAACAGTATAACCAGAGCAGGTGTTTCTCATGTTTTTGTAGTTTCTGGTCTTCACGTTTCCATGCTCGCCATGATGGCGTTTTTCATTTTAAGATTGTTTCGACTATCACTTGGAGTTCGCAGCATTGTTACAATTTTTGTAGCATGGGGTTTTGTTGCAATTACTGGGTTTGGAATTCCAGCAATTCGTGCTGGAATTATGCTTACCGTTTTAATGGGAGCCAATCTCTTTCAGAGGAAATCAGACACTCTTACTTCGCTGTTTTTATCTGGCATTATCATAGTTCTTATAAATCCTATTTCTATTGTAGATGCAAGCTTTTTGCTCACATTTACAGCGACTTTGGGGATTGTTCTATTCGCACGCCCAATCGGCGACTTTCTTTGCCGCACATTCAATATAAAGCCAAAAGTATTGAAGTATTTCGTTGACATTATCGCAGTTACACTTGCGGCAAACCTCGCAATGCTTCCTGTCATAATCTATACCTTTAAAGGGATAAGTGTGGGGGCGTTACTCACAAATATTGCAGTGATACCCCTGCTGCCAATTATTTTGGTTGTTTGCCTCATTCTACTTTGCTTTGCAGGAATTCCCTTTGTGGCAGTTTTTTTTGGTGGTGTCATAGAGTTTCTGCTCAAAGTGATATTAAAAACCTGTGAGGTAGTCTCCTCTTTTGCCTATGGATATATTGGACTAAACTACAACTTTGTATATCTTTGGCTTGGCGTTTCAATACTGCTCATTGTCATTGCAGCGGTTTTAATCAAGCAAAAACAAGTTACAATCAATGTTCTTTTTCTTTCATTTGCAGGATTGCTATTATGTTTTGGATTTAATGGGGTATATAATCGTGATAACGTTGAACTTACGACGATTAACTCGTTTGAAGCACAAAGGATTGTAATCACTTATAATGATAGGGCAACGGTAATTGCTTTTGAAGACGATAGTCGTATAGATGTTGATGTGGAAAGTTATTTGCGTAGTAAAAACATTCATAAGGTTGAAAACTATATCTTCACTTCAAGTGAAAAGAAAGACATCAGCGATACTGAATTTTTAACTGCAACTACTGATACATACAATGTTTATCTGCCCAATAATGACAAGCTTTTACCCTATGCCAATGACAGTTTTAAGCCTATTAACGGGGTTTATCCCTTAAAGCCAAATGGTGGTTATGACATACTAAGCTATAAGGGAACCGCAATGTCCGTCGATAGATTTGACAGTGGAATACTCATCAGCTTAATTGTGGGACAAACTAAAATAGCGATTACAAACTCACCACAGATAGCAAGCGAAGCAGATTGTGATATTTTGTACTATTGCGGAAAATTTAATGAAAAATTAACCCAAAACCGTGCGAAATGTGTTATACTTTTAAGTAGGTTTGAGCTTGACCGTTTGGCAGACAAGCTTAACAGTACCAATGCATATGAAAAACCGATTAATTTGACAGTTAGACAAAACGGAGCATACAAGATAGACTATAAGATTTAAATTTAATCATGAAAGGTGGGACACGGGCATAGCATCTTCACTTTTTTGTTAGCTTTTAGCGTGACAGGGGTGAAGCATCATGCTCCTAAACAATGCCATATTTGCAGGATGAAGATTTATTTAAAGAAGTAAAAGAAAAGAATATTGCGAATATGTATTTTTTATATGGCCCAGAAAAATACTTTGTTTCGCAAGCAGCTTTACAAATTAGGAAAAGGGTTGTCGATGAAAGTTTTGAGAGCTTTAACCTAAGTAGAATCAATGGTGAAAAAATTGACCTTAGCGAGTTTGAAGATATGACCGACTCGTTGCCTATGATGGCAGATAAAAGATGTATCATCATAAAGGATTTGGATTTAGAAAAACTTTCAAAACCCGACTTCGATAAGTTTATGGAAATAGTTAAAAATATAAGTGAAACGACTGTGCTTGTCATCTATCAGGATTTGGTTTTGGTCGATATGAAAAAATCCAGTAAATATAAAAAGCTTGCAGAACTTGTATCAAAAAACGGTGTGGTCTGTGACTTTGCTTTAAAAGATAAACAAACGTTAAAACGTAAGCTTTGTCAACGTGCGAGTAAAGCATACATTGAACTTGATATGAAAACGGCAGAACTACTCATTGATCGATGTTCCTCGAGTTATATGGTGCTGATTAATGAACTTGATAAGCTCATAGGTTATGTGGGTAAGGGTGAAATTACAAAAGCACACATTGACGAATGTTCGATAAAATCCATTGACTCTTCAGCATTTGACCTTGCAAAAAGCGTTTTAACCAACAACTTTGACAGGGCATATGTGCTATTAGACGAGCTGTTTTATTTAAGGCAGGAGGCAGTTGCCATTTTGTCAGCGCTTGCACTTGCCTTTGCAGATATATACCGTGTAAAATGTGGGGTGATTTCCTCTAAATCGGTTGACGATGTAACAACTGAGTTTAACTATCCGAAAAACAGGCAGTTTGCTGTAAAAAACGCATTTAGAGATGTTAGAAACTTTTCGATTGAACATATACAGGTTTGTATTGGCGCATTATACGATGCTGATATTGATCTCAAATCATCAAAGCTTGATAACAGGCTTATACTAGAACAAATGTTAGGAAAAATGCTGTTGATGTCTATTAACGAGTGTGCTATTTGAGGTTAAAACATGGAAAAACTATTCGTTTCAAAAGCTGTTATTGTAGAAGGAAAATATGATAAAATTAAACTTTCGTCTATTATTGATGGCTTGATTATTCAAACCAATGGGTTTAGAATATACAAAGATAAAGAAAAAATTGCCCTTGTCAAAGCTGTCGCTTTAAAGCAAGGCGTAATCATTGTAACTGATTCTGATGTTGCTGGGTTTAAACTTAGAGGGTTTATCCGCTCAATTGCAAAGGAAGCAGAAGTTACAAATATATATATTCCACAAGTTATAGGTAAAGAAAAAAGGAAAGTTGCCCCTTCAAAAGAAAATTTCTTAGGTGTTGAGGGTATTGACGCAAATACGCTACGAGAGCTTTTTATCAAAGCCGATGTGATAAGGGTAGATGATAGTTCAATAAAAAAAATTACCAAGATGGATTTTTTTGAAGATGGTCTGACTGGTTGCCAAAATTCAGCGCAAAAAAGGCAATGCTTATTAAAACATCTTGGGCTACCTTGCTATGTTACAACCAATTCTTTGGTTGATATCATTAACTCACTTATGACCTATGAGCAATACAGGGCAATTATGCCACAGTTACAGTGCGAATAAACAATTCTTAGGAGGACACACACTTGTTATTCTCTAGTTTGACATTCTTGTTTGGTTTTTTACCAATCGTCCTTTTGTTTTACTATGCATCACCAATGAAAATAAAAAATCTTATCATTATGGCTTCAGGCATATTTTTTTACGCTTGGGGTGAGCCTTTTTATGTGCTAATTATGATGATTACAGTAGCAATTGATTATACCGCCGGCAGGCTAATGGACAAGTATGATGAAAATCAAAAAGTAAGACTATGGATAATGCTTTCTTCTGTTGTGTTGAACCTTTCATTTTTAGTGTTGTTTAAATATGGATCATTTGTGGTTTCAAATATCAATGGCTTACTTGGATCTCAATTTTTTGATCCCAAACTTGCACTTCCAATCGGAATTTCGTTTTACACATTTCAAGCAATGTCCTATACAATTGATTTGTACAGAAGAAACATCAAGGTGCAAAAGAGTTTCATTAACTTCACCTCATATGTAACACTCTTTCCACAACTGATTGCAGGCCCAATCGTTCGCTATAGCGATATAGAAAATGAGATTAATACCCGTGAAATTAGCAATAAAAAGATTGCTGATGGCATTTCTATCTTCATTCGTGGACTTGGCAAAAAGGTGTTACTTGCAAATTCAATCGGTGCTCTTTGGACTACAATAAAGGCTATGGAGTATGGGGCGATGCCTGCGCTCACAGCGTGGGTTGGAATTCTAGCATTCACATTCCAAATTTACTATGATTTTTCTGGATACTCGGATATGGCGATAGGACTTGGCAAAATGCTTGGATTTCATTTTCCTAAAAACTTTGACCATCCATATATGTCAAAAAGCATTTCTGAGTTTTGGCGTCGTTGGCACATCACTTTAGGTTCTTGGTTTAAATCTTATGTATACATTCCTATGGGTGGCAATCGTGGAAGTACACTAAAGACTGTTTGCAATCTACTTGTAGTATGGTTTTTGACAGGATTGTGG
>JBAQWI010000232.1:0-10610 GCA_049298835.1 Oscillospiraceae bacterium | reverse complement strand
TTTGTGGCCGACGTATTAGTTCAACTGCTTTGATACCTGTAATTATTTTTGATGTTTCACGTGAAACAAGTAGCGCATTTAGTTTTTCACTAGGAGAAATTGTTAGTTTATGCAATCTCTTAATTTCCTTGTTGATAATATCAACCTTTTCAAGAAAAGCTTGATATCTTTGCTCGGAAATTAATCCTAACTCGTATCCATATGGAGTCAAACGTTTGTCTGCATTGTCTTGCCTTAAAATCAAACGATACTCACTTCTTGACGTCATCATTCTATAAGGATCAGAACATCCCTTTATCACCAAGTCATCAATTAGGGTACCAATGTATGAACTTGCTCTATCAAGAATAAACGCCTCTTTCCCCAATATTTTCCTAGAGGCATTTATTCCTGCAATTAGTCCCTGTGCTGCCGCCTCTTCATATCCAGAGGTGCCGTTAAATTGCCCAGCACCATATAATCCTGAAACAGCCTTGAATTCTAATGTAGGTCGAAGTTCTAGTGGATCACAACAATCATATTCTATCGCATAAGCGTTTCTCATAATCTCTGCTTTTTCAAAACCCTTGATTGTACGAATAAACTCTAATTGAACATCCTCTGGTAAAGAGGATGACATCCCTTGCATATACATTTCCTCGTTATCAAGTCCCATTGGCTCAACAAAAAGCTGATGGCGAGGTTTTTCTGAAAACCTGACCACCTTATCCTCAAAACTAGGGCAATAACGTGGACCGATGGCATCAATTCGCCCACCATAAATGGGAGAACGATGCAAATTTTCCACAATTACCTTGTGAGTTTCTTCATTGGTATATCCCATATAACATTTCACGACATTATGAAGTTCACCTTTCGTTTCAAAAGAGAATGGAGTAATAATATCATCTCCACATTGCTCCTCAAGCTTTGTAAAATCAATACTTCTGCGATTAATACGTGAGGGCGTTCCTGTTTTAAATCTACGAATAGTTATTCCTAACTCTTCTAACCTTCCAGTTAGTCCAATGCTTGGTGCAACCGAATCAGGTCCACTTGAGTAGGACACCTCACCAACGTGGATCATACCATTCTGATAGGTACCACTGCATACAATTGCAGCTTTTATTTTGTAAACACCACCAAGTCTGCTGATAACCTCACAAACACTACCCTGTTCATCAACATTCAAACTCACAATCTCATCTTGTTTGATATAGAGATTTGGTTGATGCTCCATAACCTGTTTCATATAATTGTGATAGGCATGCCTGTCACTTTGCACCCTTAGGCTGTGAACAGCTGGACCTTTTCCACGATTTAGCATGCGGCTTTGCAGGAAAGTTTTGTCTGCCGCTTTTCCCATCTCACCGCCTAATGCGTCAATTTCACGAACTAGATGACCTTTTGCAGTTCCTCCAATTGACGGATTACAAGGCATATTGGCAATGCCGTCTAAAGTAAGGGTGAACACTATCGTTTTCACGCCAAGTCGAGCACAGGCTAATGCGGCTTCAACGCCTGCGTGTCCTGCACCAATTATTGCAACATCATATTCACCCATTTGATAACTCATAGCTTGCTCCTTTTATGTGGTTAATTGTTGTATATCACGTTAGCCGAAAAATCATTTATTAATATATTTTCTTCTAACTCTCTATTATATATACACTTTTTTTACTACCTACAATTTAATCATTCTCACAAATTTTTTTAATTGCTGTAATGCCTTCTAAAATTTCTTCTCTTGAAAAATTACAGGCACCAAGACGCTCATCACTTAATTTGTTTAGTTGCTCATAAAACCGAAATGCAACCTGCAACATTTCGTTGGAAGTATCGTTTTGCAATTCTTCAAAAATTAAATTCTCAGCTTCATTAATGCTCCCTTTTTCAACTAATATATTGAGTCTATGAAAAAGAAGTGCCCCTCCTGAAATAATTCCTTTTTCACTAATAATTTCAACCGTTGAAATTTCCTTATGAAAAATCACTTTGGCTAAATTTCTAGTGAGCAATTCAATTTGATTCATGATATAATCTTCTCTAAACATAATATACTCTCCCAACTATTTTCCAACACAAAAGTGAGAAAAAACCTGATTTACAATTTCCTCTGTAATCCGTCCACCCGTCAGTTCAAGTAATGCGTCAATTGCCATTTCAATTGACACAGTTACAGCGTCAAGTGTCATACCCTCTTTTAACGCAGAGATAGATTCCTCGATATATTGTTTTGCATTTGTCGCACATTCACGTTGACGTTCTGTCGCAATCATCCCTGCCGACATATCAAACTCATAAAGCTTAACTTGCTCTTTGATTGCAGACTCCAAAGCCTTGATACTGCTGTCATCTCTTGCAGAAATTAAAATAATATTTTCAAACTTACTTTTAATATATTCATTATCAATTTTACTCTCAAGATCAGTTTTATTAATAACTGCAATGGCTGGCTTTCCTTGTAGTTTTTCTATAATTGCAATATCTTCATCATCAATTAAAGTAGATGAATCAAAAACAGCCAAAACTAACGCTGCTCTGTCTAGTCTTTCCTTGGCAAGTGCAACACCAAACTTTTCAACAGTATCTTCAGTTTCGTGAATACCTGCGGTATCCGAAAGCCTAAGCATCACATCACCAATGTTGACTGTTTCCTCAACAACGTCACGAGTAGTTCCAGCAATTTCTGTTACAATACTTTTTTGACAACCTGCAAGCATATTCATTAAAGTTGATTTTCCTACGTTAGGCTTTCCAACAATAACTGTGTCAATGCCCTCTTTAATCAGCTTTCCTGTATCAAAGGTTTTAAGCAGTTCATTAACAGTTTTCCCAGAAACAATAAGACTTTTCATCATATCCTCTTGGTCAATACTATCAATATCCTCTTCGGGATAGTCAACCCACGCTGCCAAATGTCCTGCAATTTTCAACAAATTTTCTTTAACTTGTTGAATTCTTCGATAGAGAGCACCGTCGAGCTGTGCTTTTGCAGCATTTAGCGCCTGTGCATTTTTAGAATTGATCACGTCAATGACAGCCTCTGCCTGTGTTAGAGTGAGCTTTCCGTTGAGAAAAGCACGTTTGGTGAATTCGCCAGCTTGTGCATTTTTGGCACCACCATCTATGACGGCACGTAACACTTCTCTTGTGATGAACAACCCACCGTGACAGGAAATTTCCACTACATCTTCGCCAGTGTAGCTTTTTGGAGAACGATAAACCACAGCCACAGACGTATCTAGCTGGATTTCTCCACTATAAACTGCTCCATAACTTGCTGTATACCCTTTTTTATCAAAAAGCAAAGCCCCACTTGCCGACTTGAAAACCTTATCAGCGATGGCAATCGCATGTTCTCCTGAAATTCTTATAATTGAAATTCCGCCAACTGCCAATGGTGTTGCAATTGCGGCTATAGTTCTTTGTTGTATCATGCGTACGACCGCCTTCTGTTTCATAGTATTCACATATTTTTCTATCATAAAAACTTACCCATTTTTTTGTTTTTTGGAAACAAAAAAGGTCTGGGCAATGCCCAGACCTCTCAGGAATCGGCAATGCCGACAATATTTTACATAACAATATGTATTTTAACTAATATATATACCCATTGTATATATATTAGTGCAATATTGACCTAAACTTTATATCTATAGTTCTACTTTAGAATAAAGTTCTGCACTTTTTTCTTTTTCTTTAAAATCTTCTTTCAAAATTTCTTCCATTGTTCTCTCTGGTTTATGAACATATGGTTTTCTATCTTTGAAATCATTTTTTGGTGCATTGTTAAAGTCTTCTTTGCGATTTGTATTTTTGTTAAAAGTAACTTTAGCAGGAGTGTCGCTTAAAATAACAACACGTCTGTTTGGCTCTTCACCCTTTGATTTAGAATAAACACCCTCAATATCAGAAACGATAGCATGAATAATTCTTCTCTCATAAGGGTTCATAGGCTCAAGAAGTTGACTTCTACCAGTCTTTTTAACCTTGCTTGCAATTCTTGCAGCAAGCCCTTGCAAAGTAACTTCACGTTTTTCACGATAATTACCACAATCAAGAGTAATTCTATAATAATCTCCGTCAATTCTGTTGCAGGTTAAGGCAATCAGATATTGAAGCGCATCTAGTGTTTCTCCATGATGTCCAATTAAGGCAGCCATTCCATCACCATTAAATGTAATTACTGCACCATCTTCTTTTTCAACAATCTCCATAGAAATTGTTGATAACCCCATTGAGTTTAAAATGTTTTGCAAATATTGTGTTGCAATAGCAAGTTTATTACTATTAACAGGAGATAATCCAGATTTTGATGTTACAGGTTCTTCAACCTCAATAGTAGCTTTTACAACTGCCTCTTTATTTTTACCGAAAAGTGATCTCTTAGGGGCTTCCAAAACTTCAAATTTACAATCAGATTGAGTTACACCTAATTCTACCGCTGCTTTTTCCATAGCTTCATCAACGGTCGCTGCTTTTGCAATAGCTTCTCTTATCATAATTTTAGCCTCCTTGCAGGCTGTGCCTGCACCCACATCGCTATATAGCGACGGGTTAATTAAATTTTAAAATTTACGAATTTAATTTTCTACGTAAAATGTGACCAAGTTTAACAGTAGCTTTATTGCTTGAGTTTGAATTTTGAACTGAACTTTATGTCTTACTCTTCAGTATATGTTTCGCCATACTTTTCAGCCATACGTTTTCTTGCCTCAGCAAGACGAACACGTGTCATTTCTTTTTCATTTTGCAATGCTTCTTTGTCTATAGTTCTAGGTTCAACAAGTTTTTGAGGAATTGCCTTTGGAGCTAGTCCTTTTTCTTGCATCATTTTATTATATTCTTCCATTTTTATACGTTTTTTACGCATTTTTTCTTTCGTTTTTTCAGAAGATTTGCTATTATGCAAAGCCACTTTTGCTGGTGGCCACATCCACTGAACCAATAAAGTTTGACCTATCATAAATATGTTTGAAACAGTCCAATAAACACCAGCACCTGCAGGCATTGTAAATGCAATCCATACAGACATCAATGGCATCATTAGCATCATATATTTCATGGAACCTTGCATTTCTTGTCCATTTTTCTTTTGAATTCTCATAGATACTAATGTAGAACCAAGTGCAGTCAAGCCTGACAAAATTGGAATTAGTATAAGAATGTTAAACGCAACAGTAGGAGTATCACCTAAATTAATTGGACCAAATTTCATATCAAAATTATTAATTTGGCTTAAAATATCTGGTGTAAAAATTGCATTAAATTTATCTGAGCCACCTTGGATGAGACTAATAACTTTAATCTCAGCAAGCGAACCAGCTGCTTTCCCTAAAAGATCTGTTGCAGCTTTTATCATTTCTGCGGGCACTCTTATGAGATGTTTTAGAGGTTTGTAGATAACATCAATAATACCAAACAGCAAAATCATCTGAACAGCCATCGGCATACAACCAGCCATTGGGTTTACGCCCTCTTCTTCATAAAGTTTCATTTGGGCTTCGTTCAGTTTTGCTTTATCTTTGCCATACTTTTTTTGAATTTCTTTTTGTTTTGCAGACATTGATGCCATTTTTGCAGTACTTTTTTGTTGTTTTATTGCAAGTGGAAATAAAACGACCTTAGTAAATAAAATAAACATTATCAATGACAAACCATAGTTATGTATAAATGAATCAATTGCATACATAACCCAGCCAAGTGGTGTACCTATAATTCCCATATAAACCTCCAATATATTGCCAAATTTATGGCAGTTTTATTTTAAGCGGAAACAATACCGCCTTTGTTCCAAAACTAATTATGTTTGTCCGTCTTTTTTCTAAAAAAAGAAAAATCCTGTGGGACGTAATCAATTCCACCCTTGAAAAACGGGTTACAGCGAAGTATTCTTTTTATCCCAAGATAGCTTCCTCTAAAGAAGCCAAAGCGAATAATTGCCTCCCTTGTATAGGCTGAACAGGTAGGATAATATCTGCAACAGCTGGGAAATAACGGCGAAATAAGCCGTCTATAACAATCAATTATAAATATTGCAAAAAAAGGCTTGTACCCAGTTCGCATTTTTTGTTTTATTTTAAGCTTGCAGTCTTCTGATTTCGACTTATTATTTTTCTTCATATAAAATTTATCCTAGCAACACACCAATTTGCTTTTTCATAATGCGTTTAATGTCACTTGTGTTTTTTAACGGTGTATCATTTCTTGCAACAAAAACTAGATCATAACCACTAAAATTGAGTGCTTTTTCAGATAAAATTTCCCTATAAGCTTGCTTAATAATCCGTCTTGCACGATTTCTTTTGACAGCACAACCAATTTTTTTTGAGGTTGTAATTCCAACTCTTGGAACTCTACTGCGGTTTTTAACCAAATAGGTAACAAGAAAGGGATGTGCTTTGAATTTTCCTTGATAGTAAGCACGTTTAAATTCCTTATTAAGCTTTAAAGAAACAACCTTTTCCATTCTATTTTCACCTATGCCTTGTTTTGATAAAAATAAAGACCACTATTTATAAGTGGTCAGTCATTTTTTAGTTTTTACATAAAAACCACACCACACAAATTATATTTAAGTGGCTTTTCGATTAGTATGATAATCTTTTTCTGCCCTTAGCACGACGACGAGCTAGAACGTTTCTTCCGCTTCTGTCAGCCATTCTCTTCATAAATCCATGAACTTTTTTACGATGTAATTTCTTAGGTTGGAATGTTCTTTTCATATTGTAAATCCCCCTTTAATCGGACATTTAATATCCATTATTTTTAAGTCTTGCCTTTAAAGCAATAACACAAATAGCTTAAAAATTAGGCGAAACCCTGCAAGATAATATTATATATGATAATACCTCACTTTGTCAATACTTATTTGCTTTTTTTATTTTAAAAAGGTTTGTATTTTTTTAAGATTTTAATCAAAATCAATGCGTAGTGGTTATAAAAATAGAAACCACAACCTATAGTGGTCTTGTATTTTTTAAAATATATCAGAAATTTTTTTTAAAATTCGTAACTAAATTTTTTAAAAAACAATTATCTCTTTGGTTTTATATTCAATACTCTTTCATTTATAATATATATTAAAATATCCTGTTAATAGTGTATTATCTATTGTAAAAAAACAAAAAACTTGCTATAATTAGATACATCACGGATAAATTGGAGAGATAGGCTATTTAAAAGATTAATTTTATATTCAACAGCTTTTTCATATACTTTAAACCAATTTTAAACAACGGCTTTTATTTTCAACAATTCGCTTGATTATTTAGTTTAAAAGCTGTTGATATTAATTTTGGAAGTTTTTATAAAATGCATCGTTTTGCCCGTAATTATAATATCACAAACTGATATGGATTTGTGGTACAATCTTCTATTTGCATCGAGAAACACTGATTTTTCCCATTTGCAAACAATTTTAAATCCTTAATAATCAAGTCTATGATTATTATAACTGAGTGTGGAGGTTTTTTCAACAATGGAATCATTTAGCGAAGTAGTTGATTTGGTTAAAGAGTATATTAAAGAGCGTGTGAGCGATGTGGCTTATAGTTGCTGGATTTCTTTAATTGAACCAGTGAAATTCGAAAACAACAACGCAATTATCTATATAAAGACTGTCTTTCAGAAGGACGTTCTCTTGAAACAGTATTTTGACAAGATAAATGCTGGCTTTGAACAGGTTTTAGGTTTCCCAATAACTGTTATTATTGCAACAGAAGATGACATCAAGCAATATATGAACAATGAGTTTCTTATAAATGCTGAAAAGCTCAATTCAACTGACTCCGCCATTGAAAATGATGCTCCTGTTTCGATAGAAAACAACAATAGTGGTACCTATGAGTATACTTTTGATACTTTTATTGTAGGTTCATCAAATAACTTTGCTTATGCTGCTTGTAAAGCAATTACATCACAACAAGCTGGATCTTATAATCCCCTTTTCATCTATGGTCCATCTGGCCTTGGTAAAACACATCTACTTATGGCAATTGCAAATGAAATAAGAAAGCAAAGCCCAGAAAAAAACATCATTTCTGTTTCTAGTGAAACCTTTACAAATGAGCTAATTGCCTCATTTGCTACACAAACTGTAAATAGTTTTCATAATAAATATAGAAAAGCAGATATACTCCTAGTCGATGATATCCAGTTCGTTGCAGGTAAAGACAGAACTCAAGAAGAGTTTTTCCATACATTTAATGAGCTTTATCAAGTAGGCAAACAAATCGTACTTACTTCCGACAGACCTCCAAAAGATATTAAAACCCTTGAAGATAGACTAAAAAGCCGTTTTGAGTGGGGTTTAATTACAGATATCTCACCACCAGACTTTGAAACAAGAATCGCTATTATCAATAGAAAAGCTGCTCTTTTACAGATAGAAATTCCAAGTGACGTTACAGAGTTTATTGCAAACCGTCTGAAAACGAATATACGACAGCTAGAGGGCGCTGTAAAGAAGATTGAGGCATACAAGCGTTATGCAGGATCTCCACCCTCTATAAGCGTCGCACAGAACGTTATTAAGGAAATCTTAAATGATAATCAACCTGTACCAGTTACCGTAGTTCGTATTATAGAGGAAGTAGCAAAAACTTATTCTGTTTCACCTGAGGACCTTCGTTCTAAAAAGAGAAATGCTAATATATCCACAGCAAGGCAAACTGCTATCTTTATTATAAGGGAAGTAACACAGATGTCCACATCCCTTATTGGTGCTGAGTTTGAACGTGACCATTCCACAATTGTATATGCACTAAATCAAACAAAAGAACAGATGATAACAGATTCACGTCAACGTGCTATTATCGATGATATTATCAAGAACATCAGAAATCAATAACTAACTTTTTTATTTCATTATATAAGCGATATTGATAACACCCTAGGCCATTTCTTGCTACTCTTAGGCATACGGTATGCTTTATAATTTTTTTGTTATTAACAGCTGATTTTCAACAAGCAATTTGTCACAAGTTTTTTTTTATTTATGTGTTAATTTTTTCCACCAGTTTTTTCACAAGTTTTCAGTTTTAAACCAACTTTTCTGTTAAGATGTGTTTATAAAAAAAGTATTAAACAATTTCCACAAATCATCCACAGGACAAAAGGCAAAACTTATGGTCGATAAAAGCTTATACAACCTTACTTTTTCGACTTTCCCAACAGTTTCAACGGCACTACTATTACTACTATTTATATTATTTATTTATATATTATATATAATAGAGATTTTTTATTTTAAAATCGCAGGCACAACGTTTTATCTTTTTTAAGAAACTTTGTGTGCGAAATATGTTTGGCATGAGGATGCTAGAAGGAGAAGTTATATGAAATTTTCTTGCAACAAAAAAGATTTAAGTGAAGCTATCAATAATGTACTTCCAGCAGTTACGACAAAAACTACTTTAATTGCTTTAGAAGGTATTTTGATGCAGTGTGAAAACAATTCACTTAAGATTACAGGATACAACCTTGAACTTGGTATTGCTAAATCTGTTTTTGTAAAATCTACTGAAGATGGTAGCATAATTTTAAATGCAACTTTACTTGCAAACATTATCAATAAGATGCCAGACGGTGAGGTTTCTTTCAAAACAGATGAGAAACTACTGACTATTATAGAATGCAATGATATAGAATTTACTATATTAGGACTTAATGCTGAAGAATATCCAGATATGCCAGCGATTTCAAATGACAAAGAATTTTCTATTGCACATCACTTATTAAAAAATATGATTTCTCAAACATTATTCTCTGTTGCACAAAATGATCAAAATCCTATTTTAACAGGATCACTTTTTGATATTAAAGATTCTATCTTGTATATCGTATCTGTTGATGGTGTACGTTTGGCTTTAAGAAAAGAAAAAATTAATGTTTCAGAAAATTTTCAATTTGTTGTACCAGGAAAAACACTTGCAGAAATAGTTAAGCTTTTATCTCGTCTAGTTTTAGAAGATGATGACGAAACTGTAAAAGTAAGTGTTTCCAATAAACATATTAGTTTTTCAATTAACGGCTATATCATTATTTCAAGATTGCTAGAAGGTAATTTTTTAGATTATGAGACAGCTATCCCTAAAGAAACACAAACAACCATCACAATTGAAACAAGAAGTTTCTTAGATAGCATCAATCGTGCATCAATTATTATTAACGAAAGAGCAAAAAGTCCAGTAAAATGTACTTTTGCAAATAATAATATCAAGCTGTTTTGTGAAACTTCAATTGGTAAAGTCAATGATTCTATTCATGCAACCATTGAGGGTCCTGAAGTGAAAATTGGTTTTAATAATAGATTTATGGCTGACGCATTAAAAGCAAGTGAATGTGAAACATTAAAACTTGAGATTAATGGACCAATATCCCCTATTAAGATATTGCCTCTTGATGATGATAGCTTTTTATTCTTGGTATTACCAGTTAGATTGAAATCCTAAAAATCAAGTTTTGCCTTAAAGGAGATTTTGTATGAACCAAATGGATGTATTTATAAAAACTAAATTTATCAAATTAGACCAGCTATTAAAATTTGTTGGTGTAGCTGAAAGTGGTGGTCACTCAAAAGAGATTATTGCAGAGGGAGCAGTTTTTGTAAACGATGAGGTTTGCCT
>JBAQWI010000231.1:0-3981 GCA_049298835.1 Oscillospiraceae bacterium | reverse complement strand
GAATTTTTTTGTCATAACCGCCAGCAATGATAATCAGCTTTTGGTCAAACGCATTGAGCCCTGCAATGGTTCTTGTTGGGCTGGTTGCAATTGAATCGTTATAATAACGAACACCTTCAATCGTTTTTACATACTCGATGCGATGTTCTACTCCACCAAACTGAGTTGCAACCTGAATGATTGCCTCGTCATCTACCTCGCCATTTACAGCAGAAATTGCACAAAGATAGTTTTCAACATTATGCATTCCAGGGAGTTTAATCTCACTTTTATGCAAAATTTTATTTTCTACGCCATTTTTCACCCTCACTAGATAGCCATCCTTGTCAAGATAACTTCCGTTATGAGGTGCAGTTTTTATTGAAAAATAGCAATCTTCGCCACGAACTAGATGAGCAAGCTTAAATGTTTCCTCATTGTCCATATTCAAAACGGTGCGTGAAAACGCATTTTGGTGTGCAATCAAATTCATTTTAGCCGAGATATACTCCTCCATGTCCTTGTGAACATCAAGGTGATTTGGTGCAATATTTGTAATGACAGCAACATCTGGCGAGGGTCGCATAGAAATCAGCTGAAAGCTTGAAACTTCCACCACGCAAATATCGCTCTCGTTAATTTGCTCAATCATAGGCAACAATGCTCTTCCAATGTTTCCACCAACATAGACAGTTTTACCCTGCGCCTTTAACATTTCTCCAATGAGTGTGGTTGAGGTGGTTTTTCCATCTGAGCCAGTCACCGCATAAATCTTACAAGGGCAAATGGAAAAGAAAACTTCCATTTCACTTGTAATCACAACGCCATTTTTTCTTGCCTCGGTTAGTTTTTCAGACAAAAAATACAGTCCGGGTGTTCTAAAAACAATGTCAAAATCAGCTAAACTCTCAAGATACTCTTGCCCTAGCAAAAACTTTGCACCCAAAGAGTTAAGGGTTTCATATTGTTCCCCCAACTCTGCAATTTCCCGTTTATCCAAAACGGTAACGTCAATGCCTTTTTTTAACAATAGGCAAATTAAATCAAAATGACTCACTCCAAGCCCGATAATTCCAACTTTTTTGTCCTTCAGATTTTCAAAAAATTCTGTTCTATTCACTAGGCTGTCACTCCTTAAAAAAAATTCATATTTATTCTATTATACTAAGCATTGTAGCAATTATCAAGAACCTATGCAAATATACCCTAAACAATAATAACTAAACATTTAAACCCACATCTAAATGAGTATGGTTAAAAGGTAAAAAATAGTAGCGTGACGCTCGTTTTTCTTGCAAAGATAAGGATTAAATGCTAGTATGATAAACAGGATACTTCTAACATATCAAGAGTAAAATTTCATAAAACAATCGCTCATCTACTCATGTTAAAGCTTCCTGTTTTTCTTCTTATAAAATCAAAAATATGAAACGAAAGGGGTCAAGATTATGAGTACTATAAATCTCATCTTGCCTGAGGGTTACTCCTCGTTATTAAACATTCTGGACACTGAAATCGCAATTAAAACTGTAAAAGACGGTTTCGAGCGAAATTTGGCTAAGAACTTAAATTTAACAAGGGTATCCGCACCCCTGTTCGTTGCCGAAAATTCAGGATTGAATGACGACTTAAACGGCGTTGAGCGTGCTGTTAGTTTTGACATAAAAGATATTGGCGAGGATGTAACAATTGTCCATTCCCTTGCTAAATGGAAACGCTTGGCACTCAAACGCTATGGCTTTAAAAATGATACTGGACTTTACACAGATATGAATGCAATTAGACGTGATGAGGAGCTTGATAACCTCCATTCAGTTTACGTTGACCAATGGGATTGGGAAAAAATCATTACAGTAAACACTAGAAACTTTGATACGCTAAAAGCAACTGTTTGCGATATTGTAAGCGCTTTGATTGAAAGTGAAGTTTCACTAAACGCTAAGTTCCCTCAAATTAAACCATTTATCTGCCCTGATGTATTTTTTATAACTTCACAGGACTTGCTTGATATGTATCCAAGCCTCACTCCAAAAGAGCGTGAGGACGCAATTGCAAAACAGCACAAAACTGTTTTCATTATGCAAATTGGTGGCAAGTTAAGCAACGGTGAGAAACATGACGGTCGTGCACCAGACTATGATGACTGGACACTAAACGGTGATTTACTATTGTGGTATCCTTTACTTGACCGTGCCATTGAGGTTTCCTCAATGGGTATTCGAGTTGATGTTGCCGCTCTTGATAGTCAGTTAAATGAAGCAAACTGCAACAATCGCAGAGAGTTGCCTTTCCATAAAGCATTGCTAAACGATGAACTTCCTTTAACAATGGGTGGTGGTATCGGTCAATCAAGAATTTGTATGATACTATTGCAAAAAGCACACATTGGCGAAGTGCAAGCTTCAAGCTGGTCAAACGGTATGATTGACGAATGTGCTCAAAACGGAATTATGTTGCTGTAATTAATACGGATTGCAACAAACCCAAATGGGTAGGTAATCCACGGGCGGATACTATCCGCCCCTACAGAATAAAAATTAAAATTTCCACAAAAACAACGGAGGTATAAATAATGTCTTTTGATTTTAATTCATTTGGTTGTATGGTGTTCAACGATAAGGCTATGCGTGAAAGGCTTCCAGCTGACACCTATGCCTGCTTAAAGGAATCTATAGACGAGGGGTTATCCCTCCACCCAGAAATTGCCGAAACTGTTGCCAATGCAATGAAAGACTGGGCAATCGAAAATGGTGCTACCCACTACACCCACTGGTTTCAACCAATGACTAACATTACAGCTGGTAAACATGACAGCTTTATTTCCCCACAAAAAGACGGTAGTGTTATCCTAAACTTTACGGGGAAAGAGCTTATCAAGGGCGAACCTGATGCTTCAAGCTTTCCAAATGGCGGTCTTCGCAACACATTTGAGGCAAGAGGATATACAGCTTGGGACTGCACCTCTCCTGCATTTGTGAGAGAAGATACCCTTTATATCCCCACTGCATTTTGTGCCTACACAGGTGAAGCACTTGATACAAAAACTCCACTTTTGCGCTCCATGTCTGTAATTGCAGAACAAGGTTTTAGGTTAATTAAACTTTTTGGAAACAATACCTCAAAACGCGTAAATGCCACCGTTGGTGCAGAACAGGAATACTTCCTTGTCGACCGTGATATGTATGAAAAACGACTTGACCTTAAAATCTGTGGAAGAACATTGTTTGGCGCACGTCCTCCAAAAGGACAGGAAATGGATGACCATTACTTTGGCAGGATTAGACTAAAAGTCGCTGAATATATGCGTCAGCTTGACTGTGAACTATGGAAGCTTGGTGTTTCCTCTAAAACAAAACATAACGAAGCTGCTCCTGCTCAACATGAGCTTGCTCCAATTTTTGAATCAGTTAATGTCGCTTGTGACCATAACCAATTGACTATGGAAATGATGCGTGTAATTGCAAAGAAAAATAACCTTGCTTGCTTGTTGCACGAAAAGCCTTTTGCAAATGTCAACGGATCTGGCAAGCACAACAACTGGTCGCTTTCCACCGATGATGGATTTAATTTGCTTGAGCCTGGCAAAACCCCATACGAAAATATGCAGTTTTTAATTGTACTTTCTGCAATCATTGAAGCGGTTGATAAACACGCCGATTTATTGCGTATGTCTGCTTCAGTTGTTGGAAATGATCATCGCTTAGGCGGAAACGAAGCACCTCCTGCTATCATCTCTATCTTCCTTGGAGAACAACTAACCTCTGCACTAGAACAGCTTGCAAATGGTAACAGCCCTACTGCAAAACATCGTGACAGAATACTTGAAGATGTTGCTACCCTACCTACAATTAAGGCAGACTACAGCGACAGAAACCGAACCTCACCGTTTGCTTTCACAGGAAATAAGTTTGAGTTTAGAATGGTTGGCTCGTCGGCATCTATTGCCTGTGCTAACTACGTTTTAAATACAATTGTTGCTGAGAGTTTAGATGGCATTTGCAC
>JBAQWI010000230.1:0-2947 GCA_049298835.1 Oscillospiraceae bacterium | reverse complement strand
CAATGTAATCAAGCTGTTGTGCCTCAAAATTAACAGAAGCCTCAGTAAGGATGCCACAAACCTTTTTTGAGTCAATGTAAATGTCATTCACCCATTTTATCTGACAATCGAGGTTGCAGACAGTTTTAATCGCTATGCATACAGCAACTGCGGTGGCAGAAGTGATTAACATAGATTGTTCAATTGGATTTTTTAGACGAAAAATCACGCTCATATAGATTCCGCTTGTATTAGGAGAATAGAACTTACGACCAAGTCGACCTTTGCCCTGCGTTTGTTGTTCTGAAATAATAACTGTGCCACTTTTTGCTGAATTGTTTGCAAGAGCTTTCGCCTCAGTATTTGTAGATGATAGTGACTTATGTACAATAATAGTGTCATATAATTCTACATTATGAATGTATGGTTTAATGCTTTGTGGAGAAAGAATATCATTTTGGGTTTCAAGACAGTAACCTTTTTTAGTCACAGCTGAAATTTTATAGCCATCTTCCTTTAGTGTATTTATGACTTTCCATACAGCGGCTCTTGTTATGCCCAGTGCCATAGCAATGTCATTGCCAGAGAGAGTTTTTCCTTTGTTATTCTCCAACAGCTTTAAGACATCATATTTTGCAGACATCTATGACACAACCACCTTTCGTTTAAATTTATCATTGTTTTTTGTAGTTCTTATTGTTACTGGTTTTTTTCTTTTTTACTGCAAAGCCAAAGCTACCTATCTTTTTACCTAGTTCAAAGTACTCACCATGTGCAAACGCGGCTAGGCACGCTTTATCAAGCCTTAAACGTCCGGTTTCGTCGATTAGCTTTTCCTCGACATTGATTGCTATAATTTCTGAAAGAAACATATCATGTGAGCCAAGATGAATGATATCTTTCACTTTGCATTCTAGGTTTAGTGGACTTTGGGCAATAGCAGGGCATGAGAGCTTGCTTACAGTTTCCTTAGTGAGATTCATTTCCTTAAACTTATCATGTTTTGTTCCGGTTCTTGCACCGCACCAGTCAGCTGCTCTAATTAAGTTCTTATCAGTTAAATTAATCACAAATTCGCCACTAGTTTTAATCATTTCATACGAATATCTCTCTGGTCTTATAGATATATATGTCATTGGAGGAATTGTGTTTACAATGCCTGTCCAAGCAATTGTGATGATGTTTGATATCTCCATGTCGCCACAGCTAACCATAGCTGGGGGTACAGGGGCCAAAAGGGTGCTTGCTTTCCAAGTAATTTTGCTCATAACGTCCTCCGTTGTGTAATGTTTTAGCAGAATATGATTATGATATTAGTATTTCTATGTTATTTTAGCATACAAATTTAAAATATTAAACATAATATTTAATTTATTTAAATTACAGCTTTTTTTTATTAATCCAATGTGTTATAATCTAGTCATAAAATTAATGTGAGTATATTGTTTAACCGTTTTAATTTTCAGATAAAAATGGAGGTACTTATGGATACAAAAATAAGCGAAATTGCTCAAAGAATTAAGACTTTAAGAGAGATTTTGGAAATTTCTGTTGAAGATATGGCAACTTATTTAAAAACGACTCCAGACGAATACGCTGGATATGAAAATGGATCCCAAGACTTTTCGGTTACATTTTTGCAAAAATGTGCGACAAAGTTTGGCGTTGATGTTGTTGAACTGCTTACGGGTGAAAACCCAAAATTGTCCTTTTATACAGTAACACGCAAAGAGCATGGTATCGGTATGTCTCGTCGTGAGGGGTTTTCATACCAGCATATGGCTCATAATCTTAAAGGCAAGCTTGCTGAGCCTTTTTTAGTAGTTGCACCATTTTCTAATGAAGCGCAAGACAAGGATATCTCACTTTCGACACACGATGGTCAAGAGATTGATTTTGTATTAAAAGGCTCATTGAAAATGAAATTAGAAAGTCACATTGTTACACTAAATGAGGGTGATGCTATCATGTATGATTCCTCTCATGGACATGGAATGATTGCAACCAATGGAAAGGATTGTGAATTTCTTGCAATTGTAATTAAAAACTAAATGTTTATATTGATTGAAATTTTTAGTGAAAAATCGAATTGCTATATATACAATCATTTCGGGGGTGTCCAATATTAATAACAGTCTATTTAGTGGCGTTAAAACAAAGCTTGCCACCTACACAAAACAGCAGGTGGTAATAGGTTTGGCTGCCGCCTCTGTTTTTATGCCGTTTTGCATTACTTGTGTTATGCTTGCTGTAGCTGTAGTGTTTGCAATTTCAGAAAAAAATGTCAGAAAAAAGATGTTTTCTGATAAAACTAATATTCCAATATACATTTTTTCCGTATTGCTACTTATTGTCCCACTAATTTATGGAAGATATATTAGTATGTTTGTAGGATTTGGATTTTTTGTAACTTTGCTATTTTCACTTTTTGTAAAGTCCGTTATGGATAAATCGTTTTACAATACAATAATGGATATATGCTGTATATCTTCCATTATATGCTTTGTTTATTCAGTTGTACAAAAGCTAATGTTAGGCACAGCATTTAGGACAACGGGTGGATTGCTAAATGCCAATTACTACGGAACGATTTGTGAAATAGTTATCATTATTGCAGTATACAGGCTAACAACCAACCCTAAATATAAAAGATTTTATTTTTCTATTATAGCAATAAATGTTGTTGGAATTTTTCTTTGTGATTGTCAATCAGCGTGGATTGCTGTTATGGCAGGTGTTATCAGTTTACTCTTTTTTAGTGGGTATAAAAAGCAGGGATTTATATTTTTAATAGTTTCTATTATATTAGTTTTATTTGGACTTTTTATGCCAGGAATTTTGCCAAGGATGAACGTGATGCCACAAACATTTTCAACCAGAATGAACATCTGGACTACAGCGGTTGAAGGCATAAAAGCACATTGGCTGTTTGGACAAGGAACATTAACCTACTTGTTTATATACAAGC
>JBAQWI010000229.1:0-10224 GCA_049298835.1 Oscillospiraceae bacterium | reverse complement strand
TATAATCTTAAACTCATGGGAATTTTATTAGGTGTTACGACTATTGTATTTTTGTTACTAACCACTTTAATCCCATTTTTAAATTGGATTGGAGCTCAACTGAAATTCCTTTTTAAACAATTGGTCTATTTTTTATTCAAACTATTTTTTCTCAATCCAGAGTTCCTCATGAAACTACGTAAACCCATCGCACCACCACAAGGCGAACCACCGCCACTCTTTGATTTGGGCCCTCGATCGCCTAATTTTCCCACTGTCGTGGCTATCATCGTTCAGGTTATCGGTTTGTGCCTTTTTGTCTTACTCATATGCCATCTTATTAATAAGATAATGCAAAAGCGTTCGACCAAAATTACTAAGTTGCAGAATGTGGACTATACGGATACCGAATGTGTGGTCGCATCTTCTAAAAATTTGGCTCCTCTTAAAAGCAAAGATGCACGCCGTCATTGGAAAAAAGAGTATCGCACCTATCTGAAAACGGTTGATTGTGTTGAAAAATTTCATATTGGTTATTTGCTTGCGATTCAAGGACTGACATTGTGCGATTTGCCCCTAACGCAATCTGATACAACCTGTGAAATTGATGCTATGGCTCAACCAGTGCTTCAAGATAGCCTTTATCATTGTGTCACTGAAATCTACAACGGAATTACCTATGGCAAAGACGAATATACTGCAAAAACTATGGGGTTACTCAACAATTCCCTTGCCCAAATTGCCGCTATACATAACAGCTAAACTTGATGAAAATGATTTAGGATGTTTAAGTAAACCTACTTTCCTATGATCAATAGCGTTACGAATTTACGTCACTATCCTAACTTCCCATTAGGCTAATAATACGTAGTTGGAGATAAAGATTATTTATATTTTATTCAGGAGGATACGAAAATGAAAATACATATTATTGGTGGCAGCGGTACGGGAAAAACTTATTTAGCTAAGCAACTATCAATAAAATATAATGTTGCTCGTTATGACTTGGACGATTTGTTTTGGGATAATTCTGCAAATCAGTACGGTGTTAAAATGCCACTTGGAAAACGTGACGAAATGTTGAAGAGTATTTTAGAGAAAGACGATTGGATTATTGAAGGAGTATATTATTCTTGGCTTAAAGATAGTTTCAGTGAGGCAGATACAATAATTGTATTAGATATTTCTAAAAGAGTTTACACATTCAGAATCATCTACCGCTTTATAAAACGCAAATTGGGTATTGAACAAGGAAAAAAGGAAAGTGTGAAATCACTTATAAATCTTTTGAAATGGACTAAAAAATTTCAAAAAGACAATCTGCCTCAAATATATTCGGCATTAGGCAACTACATAAACAAGACAATCATTTTGCATAGAAAAAACGAAGCGAATAACTACGCCAAATGAGTAGCAAGTTATCCGAGCTTTGGCGGCAAAAAAAGAGAGTGCTTTGATATGATGAATTGACCCCAGAAAGTTAGACAAACTTTTAAAAGAAAAACAATAATTTAGTTTAACATACACCCTACGGTATTTACAGTATTTCCAAAAATAATATTAAGAAATATCTTTTCAGAAAACCTTAACTTAATTAAAAGTAAAGTTTATACAAAATATACAGTTATTTAAAAATATTAACTCCCGTAGATTTTTTCCACGGGAGTCAATATTATTTATACGCTTCTTCTGAACCTAAATACCGAGTAAACACGTGACCATTTTCTTTCATTACCTTAAAACGAACTTTAAGTTTAACTCTATTATCCCAACCGGGCTCAGGCCCATATCCGGGAGTAACTGATAAATTCAAAAAAGCATCAATGGTCCCATCCTCATTAGTACTTATTTTTAGATTTTCATATGAATAAATTGGTTGTGGACCAGTTTTTTCTTTTAATCTATATTCTTCTTTATCTTTATCATATCCTGCATTATTATAAATTTCATACTCATAAAAGAAGTCTTTATTTCCAAAACATTCATAAGCCATTCGCTGTATACTTTTCAATGGTATAAATATATATTCCGATATATCTTCATAGTCCTGATACTCTTCACTATAATTTCGATTATCCACAAATTTATCATTTAAAGAACAAACGCAAAAATTAAAAATTTCAAGGTCACTAAAATCTGACACATTAACGGGTTTTTCAGTAAATGATGTAAATAACAATAATTTAATAAATTCTGGTAATTGCTCTTTACAGGTATTTATTTCTTCTTGAGTGAGCGTATCATCATTTAAATCATTTGAATCATTTGAAGATATTGACTTGTTGCTTATTTCTTTCTCTGAATTCTTTTGATTTTCAGAATTGACAGAAGAAATATCCTCACTGCTAGTATGTTTTGTTTCTTCCGCTTTACCGCATCCGCTTAAAGCTAAAATTATCATGGTTAATGACAAAACGTATGCTAATATTTTTTTAATCATTAAAATATTCTCCTTCTATTTTTTATTAATTGGTTTACAAATGAGTGTAACTTTTCTTTATGTATATTGAATGTTCAAAAGCATTCAATTATAAGACATTAAAACTATTGGAGGTAAAAAATTATGGAAAATTACAAATTAATTTCACATGCAGGCAGTGGAAAATGTCTGAACATCTATGGAAGCGGATAGTCCTCCAATCATTGCAATATCTGCGTTTGGTCAGACAATGGGGCCAAGGAACAACAGTGAAACATTGCTTCCCTTTCAGGTAGCACCAAAATGCTTTTCGTTAGATTGGGTTGCTTTAATTAAATTCATTACATGCTATTCTATCATAAAAATACAATTATTTCCATTGTTTAATTTTACTTGTATTAAATAATATCTAAAATTTACTTAAATCAATTGCGCTACTCCACATTGGTATAGCTGTAGCTATTTCAGCATCAGAATATCCGTAATAATATTTTCAACGTATTATTTTCTGTTGCAATGGAGTAAGCAAATAAATTATTCCTCCCATTTCAATCATTAAAACGGTGTTTTGCCCAACATATTCCACTTCTATTCCATCATTAAATTCAATTTTTCTATCATTTGCAATACTATTCTTTTTAGAAAACATATAGAACGCATTCTGAATTGACTTCTTGATGTAATATAGAATTGCATAATTTTTACCGTCCTGCTCAAATCCCTGCAAATTAATTTTATAAACCATGCAATAATTAAACTTATTGTAGGCCACTTTTTCTGGTTGTGGTTGATCTTTCACCACATTTCAGCTTGATATTAAAAATGAGCATTAAAAAAGACCGATATTTTCACTATTAAATCTAGTGTAAATATCGGTCTTTAAACTCCTAATATTATTGTATTTTTCTGCAAATCACTATTTCTCCAGTTTAAATTTGGTAGGAACGGAAAAAATTGCATAGTACGGAAATCCTTTAGAGAGTAAGCGAATGGATAAATTTTTAAATTTATTGGTCAATTTTTGCTGATAAATTAACTTCAATGTTACCCTTTGTCGCATTGGAATATGGGCATACTTGATGTGCCTCTTTTATCAAAGCATCTGCAGTCACCTGATCAATGCCCTTGAATATCGCTACAATATTAACTGCAAGAACGAAACCACCTGTATCATTTGCTCCTATGCCAACTGATAAATTGATAGTTGGTACCTGAATGGACATATTTTTTTCTTGAAGAACATGTTGCATTGCGCTACCAAAACATGCAGAGTAACCCGCTGCAAATAACTGCTCTGGGTTTGCCCCATTCTTTTTTTCTCCACCCAGCTCTGATGGAAGTGCCATTTCAAATTCAAGAGTACTATTTTCAACTGTCACCTTGCCATCACGACCTCCAGTAGAGATTGCCGATGTTTTATAGAGTATTTCCAAAGTATCAACCTCTTTCTAATAAGTTATAGCTCTGCTTTCCAAAGACCGTGAAGATTGCAGTATGCATAAGCAACAACCTTGTTAGTATTTTTGTCACCATACACAAAATTGCATGGTTTGCCCTCGCAATTTGGAACTATTTCATCATCTTTACCTGCGAAGAGTATTTCATCTTGTCCCCGATAATATGAAAATTCAGCTTTAGGTTCCATTCCTGGCTTCAAATGTACAATTTCAGTTTTATTATCAGTAACCAAAGCAATCCATTCAATCAAGTGTTCCACTGTCATCGGATGAGCAATAGAGCCAACGCTTACTTTAATCTTTGAGCCCTCGTTTGTTAAAACGGGCACATGTTTCTCCTTGGCGGCATCCGTAGAATTTGCTTTAAGATTAGTCATTTCTTGCCCACAGCAAACAAGTGTGCCCCCGCCTGATTTTATTAATGCTACAATATTGCCGCATTTTTCACAACGAAAAAATAATGTTTCGTTCATTTTAAATTCCTTCTTTCTTCAACTTTTTAGGTCTTATCTATTATGTATATGAAATCTTAAAAAGTACCACTAAGATATCGACTTAGAATTTCTTATACATTTCTTTTTTCGCACCACATACTGGACAATTATCAGGAGCTCCATCAAGAATTGTATGTCCGCATACTGGGCAGATATGAACAGATTCAAGTTCAATATCTTTATTCTCTTTTGCAGCATCTTGTGCTTTTTGGAAGAGGTCTACATGAATTTTTTCAGCTTCCAGTGCGAAGTGGAAAGAACGTTTTGCACCAGCTTCATCTTGAAATTCTGCTGCATTTAGATAAACTGGATACATTTGCTCCACTTCATGAAGTTCACCGTTGATTGCACCTTGTAGGTTGTCAACAGTTTTGCCTGGTCCAAAAATTCCGCCACCTGTTACTGTTGCGTCAGTGATATTCCCCCCCATTTCTCGAAAATGGTTGGTGGCATGTACCTGCTCTGCGTATGAAATTGCCCCAAACAGTTTTGAGATGTTAGGGAAACCCTCTTTTTTCGCCAGATCTGCCCAAATAAGATATCTCATGTGTGCCATGCTTTCTCCGCTATAAGCAGAATGAAGAAAGTCTGAAGTCATTGCGTTTTTAACAGCCATTTTTAATACCTCCCAAAAATAATTTTATATAAACTCTTTGATAAGCTTGTTGCTGTGTGGCATAATAACTTCCGTACCAAACCTGATAAGCGAAAAATTATTTGAATAAATAGCTTGTCATTGACATTGATCCCATTGTACAAGAATCATTAAAGATTGTGAGCTCATCATTTTGTGTTGTTGCCCCTAAAATATATAGCAACGGATAAAAATGATCGGGGTAAATGAATGCTGATTCTGAACATTCCCCAGCAGATTTATAGTTGATAACATCATCATACTGCTTTTTCACTATTTTATCTTTTATATAATTATTAAACTCAGTTGCCCATGTATATCCATCATCCATCTTCCAGCTGATTTTGGAAAGATTATGGACAATGTTTCCACTTCCAAACATCAACACACCATTTTCACGTAGTGCACTGATTTTTTGCCCTATTTGGAAATGAGTTTGGGCACTTGCTGTGCTGTCTACGCTTAACTGATACACGGGTATGTCTGCTTCTGGGTACATTTTACAAAGAACAGACCATGTTCCATGGTCGTAACCCCAGCTGTTATCTATTATCACGTTTTGGTTAATCATATTTTTTGTAATATGTGCTAGTTCAGGCGAACCTTTTGCATTATACACAACATTGTATAATGCATCGGGAAATCCATACATATCATAAACCGTTTTAGGATTATTTTCATCTGTAATCCTGCTTCCATTAGTATACCAGTGAGCTGAAATTGAAAGTATAGCTTTAGGCTTTGGGAAGTCACAAGCAATTTTAGACCAATTGTCAGTATAATTATTATTCTCAATTGCATTCATTGGAGATCCATGTCCTATAAATAATACGGGCATCTTATTACTAGTTTGGTTAATTGAATTAATTTCCATAAACACACCTACTTTTTAAATTATGTAATCGCCTATATACTGGACAAATATTGTATACATTTCTCTTACTTTCAGTATAGTCGTATCATTTACACAATGCAAGTATTTAAGTGTTAATTAATTAACTATTAATATATCAATTTTTATGATATATTGTAAAAACCCTGCAATATAATCTTGTAAATAAAGACCCTAATTGTAGAATAGCTTTAAAACAGATAGACTGACATCGCTTTTAAACGATGTCAGTCATTGGTGGTTCTATTGTGATGCAAATTGTTGCGTCATCTTTTTTTATAGTTTAGATATTTAAAATAAAGATAATGTTACACTACTTGTATTCATCATGGTAAAATTATAGGGTTACCATAGTAATCCTGAACCTTAGAAATCCACCAATAATCATCTGAAGGTGGTGAGCCAACACCATCTGTACTACTGTTTACTCCAGCACCAAAAAGTATTGATATAACACCTGCATCTTTTGCCTCTTGCATATGAGATCCCCATGTAATAGTATCTGTGCCATTGTTCGTTACTTTAGGGTCGTTCACTGCATTTGTTTTAAAATAGTTGAATCTTTCAACAGATCCGGGCTTAAATGTGTCTCCAAGAAAGAAAACAGGTGCAGAGTCTTCGTATTTCGTATCCGTTCCATTTAAATCTGGGAACATTCCCCCATTGTATGGATTTGGTTGTTGTGAACCGTTAATATGTCCTACTGGAATTTGCCATAACACTACTGGTAGGTTTGTAGTTGTTTTCATCACTTTTACGAATTCGAGGTAGTTACTCCAAATATCTGCATTCCAAAACCAAACAGAATTTTTCGGATCAGCAGGAGCACCAGGCATTGCTCCACCATCAAGTCCGTATTTATCAATTGAAACAAAATCAGCACCATAAGTACAAATTCCTGCGCTCATATAGTAGTTGCACGTAGCCTGTGCAGCTGCTTTAATTGCATTAAGCCCTGCAACCGTACCCATACTTTCAGTTGCGTGAAGAATTCCTTTTGAGGTTACACCAGGGCCTTCGTATGCCCAAATGTTAAATTGCCAGCCATAATATGCTTGTGGATAGTATTTATTCACTGTGTAGTTAATAGACTTTACCAAACCTTCAACATTGTTTGCAAAATTTACATCACTTGCAGTTAATACTCCACTAGAATAAGCCGCATTTACATTGGCACCGATTTGATTTGGTTGTTGACCGGATTGTTGCATCATATAACCTAAGAAATCAGGTTCAAATAGCAAACCAATTGTTTCATCCCCTGCTTCTTGTTTGCATATATCAAGTAAATACTTCAAATCTTTATAGTACCCCTCCATATATGCTGTGTTTTGAATATGTGCAATATCAAGGGCATAACTTTCTCCGTTATCAGGAATATTGTAGAATACAAGATAAGGTATCATTCCAAGCCTTATGCTTTCTCTAATAAATATTCTTGCACGATCTCCATCAACAGAAGTCCAACTTCTCCATCCACCGACTGGTCCACCGTTAATATAAATATATCTAATATCGGTTCTTTTATTTTTTGCACCATTGTCAAAGTCACGCCAAAAAGCAAGGTCGCTTTCTTTATCCTCACTAACAGAGCCTACTGAAACATAGTTTGGCATACCAGGTAATGTTCCGTCAGCATTCTTTACTCGCACACCAACATAACGAATTTTATTGGTAGTGGTTTCGTGAATCTTCAATGAAGCACGGCCTGATTTTAGTCCTTGAACCCTTAATGTTGTATTATTAACAATAGAACAATTTACCACTGAGCTATTGTTTGTAGAAACAGCAAAGGATGCAGTATTTGATGCAATAAAATTAATCGGTATTTCAGTTACTCCTTGTGCAACTGTAAATTGATTAACTGGAGAAGGATTAATATCAATGCCAGTTAATATGATATCACCTGTAGGACTTCCAACTGTAACAGAAACTGTGTTACTATTTGTTGTCCCAAATGAATTTACGAGTGCTACATAATAGGAATAAGTACCTGATATTGTTTTACCTCTAATTTGTCTTATTCCATTTTGTGCACCTGGTGAATTATCAAGTATGGTCTCAGTATGAACTTCGGTGAATATTCCTGCGCCGACTTTTTCATACAATTTCCATGTAGTTGCATTATTTCCGTACCACATGTTCCATGTAAGGTCAAAGTTCCCATCCACATCACCTGCCCATTGATTATGTGACAAGCTTGCCGTTGCTGGCACACTTGTAGCCGCAAGTGTGGGTGGTGGATCTGATGGCACGCTTGAAACTGCAGGCACATTTGCAGCTGGTGGTTCACTTGAAACTGGTGGTTCACTTGAAACTGGTGGTTCACTTGAAACTGATGGCACACTTGAAACTGATGGCACACTTGAAACTGGTGGTTCACTTGAAGTTGTTGCAAATATCGTATTGGTCATTGAGAATATTAAAGCGAATACAAGCAATAAAGACAATGTTGTTCTCACTAATTTATTTGTAGCCTTTGTATTTTTAGTATGCATTTTAATTCTCCTTGTCATTATGTAAAAAGTGGGCGGTTGGCAAAGAGCAACCGCCCTAAAATGAAGTATGGTTATTTTGCGGCTTGATCTATTGCCCAAAGAAGGCTTTTATCCTTAGATATATCATCTTGTTCTGTCCGACTCAAACCTTTCAGTTGGCGGCTAAAACACTGGGTTTGTAACAGCTTTAGCCTAAATACCCAAGGAATCTAGAGTTGGTCTAACTGTGTTTGCAAAATTATAATTATTAGATGCATCCCAGTTAATTGACCAGTTCATTGCCCCACGAAGAGTAGGATATGCACGTGGTGGAATATATGTTCCACCTTGAGCACCAGTTGCAAGACATCTAAGTGCGGTGTTTACCATTGTAGGATTCATATAGCCACCACCTGCTCCCGATGGAGATGCTGGAAGTCCAAGTCCAACTTGATCTGGTCTTAACCCATTTTCAAGTTGAATTGCAGCAAGAGCTGTTAAAAAATTTACTGTTCCTTGTGAATATACTCCCCCATCTTGTCCTAACATTGCACCCGAGTTGTAAAACTGTGTATTCACAACAGTAAGTATGTCTTTGATATCTAGGGCAAGTTTAAAGTAACCAGAGTTTACATTTTGCATATCAATTGTTTGAGGAGCCATTGCAATAATTAGATTTGTCCCTGCTATTGCAGAAAGTTGACGAAGTGCAGATCCCATATAGGTTGCATTAATACCATTTTCTAAATCGATATCTACGCCATCAAATCCATATTCCTGCATTAGCGCATAAACGCTATTAGCAAAGCTTGTTGCTGCTTGCTCATTTGTTATACTGACAGTTCCCTTTTCTCCTCCAACAGAGATTATTACCCTTTGCCCACGTGCTTTTGCGGACGTAATATCTTGGATAAACTGTTGTTTTGTGTAACCACCAAGTCTTGTTGACAAGGTTGAATCAAGATTAAAAGTAACTTGTCCTGGTACAGTTGTTGCATCAGCAAATGCAACAGCAATTAAGTTATAACTTGTTGGTACATCACTGATTTTCAGACAGGTTGCACCATTATCAAAGTTTTGCCAATATCCAGTTAGAATATGAGGTGGTAAATCTGTAACTGGAATTGACCCAAAAGTATAAGTTGCACTTGCAACAAGCGAATCAGTCATGCCTGTTTTAAAGGCTTTTGCTTTTAGTATAGTATTTGATGCTACATTAATAGCACCGTTGTATTGTGTTGAAGTTGCTGTTGGTTGTGTCCCATCTGTTGTATAACGAATGGTTGCATCAACAGTGGAACATGAGATTGTTACATTTTGAGCAACGTTAAATGTTCCACTTGCTGGGTTAAACGATGGTGTTGCTATTGTTTCAACGGGTGGAGTTACTGAACCGTTGTACTCAAGCCAAAGGGCCGGGACATTAGCAGGTTCCCATCCTGCTAATGCAGTGTGTGACTGCCTACACTCGTAGTTTTTATTGTTATAAGATACAATATTCCCTACGACATACGCACTACCTGCTTGCCATGGAGTTACCGGAACTACGGCAGTAGTTAGTAGTTCAACATTACCTGCATTTTCAGGAAAATATGCCACTGGAGTCGCTACTGGAGACGTACCTGTGTACTCAAGCCAAAGCGCAGGGACATTAGATGGTTCCCATCCTACTAATGCAGTATGTGACTGCCTACACTCATAATTTTTATTGTTGTAAGACACAACATTACCTGCAACATATGCACTACCGGCTTGCCATGCAGGTACTTGGGTGCTACCTTGAATTGTATAAACAGAAGCCGTGGTAGCTGAATCAGTCATACCTGTTTTAAAAGCTTTTGCGTTTAGCGTAGTAGTTGATGCTACATTAAT
>JBAQWI010000228.1:0-1681 GCA_049298835.1 Oscillospiraceae bacterium | reverse complement strand
ACTTGTATCTGCAGTAAAGTTCTTGAAACTATAATCTCCATAGATCTTCTTGATTTTCTTTTAAAAAATAAATTAATTAATAGAAACCAGCACGGCTTCCTAAAGAAGCATTCCACTTGTACCAATCTTCTCGAGGCCTTAAATGATTGGACCATTTCCATCTCAAACCACAAGTCTGTCGTTATAGGTTATATCGACTTTACCCGTGCCTTTGACTCCATACCTCACCCCAAACTTTTTTACAAACTCCAAAATTATGGAGTGGCAGGAAATCTTCTTAATACCATATCTGATTTTCTATTCCAACGTTATCAGTCTGTTCGAGTTGGTTCACACTTTTCTAAGTCCTGCATTGTTACAAGTGGCGTTCCCCAGGGGAGCGTTCTCGGGCCCCTACTTTTCAATATTTATGTAAACGATATTTCTGATAATTTTGACCCAAGTATAAAAATCAAACTTTTTGCAGATGATGTTAAATTATATACAGAATTAACTCATCGCCTATCAGCTCCAAATTTTCAGCATCACCTTACTAAAATACAGTCCTGGGCTGACACATGGCAAATACAAATTTCATACTCAAAATGTAATATGCTTCAACTTGGAACAGCGCATCCACTACCTTTCCATCTTTCTTCCTCTACCTTACCACATCCCTCATTTGTCAAAGATTTGGGAATTATTATCGATCCATCTTTAAAATTGTCCTGTCATCTTAAAGATATCATCACCAGGGCTAAACAAAGGTCATCCTTAATCTATAGATGTTTTGTATCTCGTGACATTACTAACCTGGTTAAAGCCTTTCTCATCTATGTACGTCCCATTTTGGAATATGCTTCGCCAGTTTGGTCGCCATATCTAATTTCCCAAATAAATGAAATTGAAAGCGTTCAGCGTGGATTCACTAAACGCCTGCCTGGGTTCTCAGGTCTGTCTTACGCTGATCGTCTTGCAAATCTTAAACTACACTCACTAGAACACCGTCGACTAATTTCTGATCTAACATTTTATTATAACATAATTCATTCTCACTCTTCCCTTCTTTTTGATGATTTTTTAAAATTCAATCATAATACAACTTCTAGAGGTCATCCATTTCGGTTAAATCTCCCACTGATTAAACATAACACCAGGAAATATTTCTTTTCTTGTAGATTTATTAGAGTTTGGAATTCTTTGCCTGTTAACATTGTTTGTGCTAGCACCACCCAACAATTTAAAAAACTAATTTTGGTGCATGATTTATCTGAACATTTGATTTTTCCTTAGTTTTAATGATGTATGCCTATGTTTTTATTGATTTTATCGATTTTGTTAGTTATTATGATTGTATAAATTTTTTATGTTATCGTGTAGTACATTAGCTACATAAGGTCCAACAATTTCATTGTGTTGTGTCCTCTTGACATTCTTTTTATTAATATTAGCATATGTAATTTTTGGTTTTGTCATGAATGTACAAGAAAGTTTTAAATAAATAAATAAATAAATAAATGTTAAGAATGCAAAGCATAGGAAATTCCTAGCATCGCTGGCATTCCAGACATTCTCGCTTCTTTGCTATTCTTGCAATAGCCGTCGAACGAGTCAGAAGTACTTCTGTTAACCGACTCTACTTTTCTCTTAGTTCCCTGCCTCTTAACTACAATGCTAATTAACTGATTATACTTAATTAAAA
>JBAQWI010000227.1:0-3047 GCA_049298835.1 Oscillospiraceae bacterium | reverse complement strand
GCCTTATCACTGAGATGGGCGCTGAAGTTGAGATTATTTTTTCAAATAACTGCAAAACTATCCTTGATTACACAAAAAATGTAATCACTTGCGACATCCATACAAGACAACGTACAAAACGTATCCTTAAAGCAAACGGTGGCGAGATTATCTGTGGACTTGACGATATTCTTACTGTTTCAGTTGATGGTAGTGGCTATAACGAGAGCTATGGTTTACTAGGTTCAAATAAAGCAACTGAGGAAACTGTTAAGCTATTCCCAAGAAACTGCCAACCATTTGTTGATAGCGTTGCTTCAAAGCTTAATGTTAAAACAGGCAAAAAAATTGAAGTTATGGTTTTTGGCGATGGCGCGTTCAAAGATCCAATAGGAAAAATTTGGGAGCTTGCAGATCCAGTTGTATCTCCTGCATACACAGCTGGTCTTGAAGGACAACCTAATGAACTTAAACTAAAATATCTTGCTGACAATAACTTTGCACACCTAAGTGGTGACGAGCTAAAGACTGCAATTACTGAATATATTAAGCAAAAATCAAATAACCTTGTTGGACAAATGGAAGCACAAGGAACAACTCCTCGCCGTTTGACAGACCTTATCGGTTCACTATGTGACCTTACTACAGGTAGCGGAGACAAAGGAACTCCTATTGTATTTATTCAAAATTATTTTGATAACTATTCTAAATAAGTAATGATTAAAAGCAGGATATTTTAGTAAACCTCAAATAGGGATGTTTTCCCAAAGACGATAGTTACATTACTTGTATCTATCGTCTTTAATTTTGGAGGCTTGTGTTGCTTTCATAGTTATTATCTATTAAAGTAAAAATATATAGATTATTTATATTTTACTCACAGTTTGTGTCTTGTTTTTTTACGTTTTCTACGTCTTTGGATTGTATGTCATAGGACACTGTTTGATTGTCAAAAAAATTAGTTAAAATGTATATTTGGCTGTTGAAAAGTGAGTAATACCATGAGTAGATTTTCAACAATTTCAACAATTAACCTGTTGAAAGTGTTGAAAACTCCATAAATACGAGCCTAGTTTTCCACATTGCTGGTGAAAACTAGGCTCACATATTTTTATCTTGTGAATTATTTTATGTATAAACTACAGTTTGTTGTTTTTTAACAATAATTTAAATGTTTACCTATTTAAAGGCTAGGTGAATTTAATATGCTTTTGTCGCTATTAATTGGACGAGTGTTTTTTTGCATTACTGGAATTGCTAACAAGATTGCTGCAACAATAATAGTGAAAATTCCCTCGATGCCAAACTTGGTTCCATTTACTACTAATGAGTAAACCCAAGGACTTTGTCCTTCTGGTGCATAAACGCCCCAAATAATAGCGCCTGATAATAAGCTACAAATAAAACGAGATGCAATGCCAAGGGCGCAGCAAACACTGATTGCAACTGATGGGTTCTTAGACACGTTTCTTGCCAAACCAGCAAGACCAAGAAATGAAAATGCAAGAATATAGTCAAGTAGGATTACTAGAATAAAGCCCCAAATGTCCTCAGTTGGAGGAGTGGAAATACCTCCCTCAACCATTTGTAACAGACCATGAACAAGTCCGCATAATAACCCCCAACTTGTCCCATACTTATAAGCAAGGATAAAAACAGGAAGCATACTCAAAAGAGAAATACTGGTTTCAGGAAAAATTTCGATTTTGATGAAGGAAAGAAGAAATCCCATTGCAATTAAAATTGCACTTTCAACTAAGCGATGCGTGTTTATTTTTGTCATAATAATGACCTCCCAAAATTTAATTTTGAGATATTTTAATAGAAATCGCTATTTGGAAATGCTAGGCCCATCAAGGCAGACTTTATAGTCCATTTTTTTACTGATAGATGGAATTTTAGAAATTACAATTGCACCAACAACAGTAATGATAATTTCGGGAATCATATAAGTTGCATTATAGATAAATGAATAGAACATTGATAATGACGTACCAGATATGTGTGCTAATACCCAAGTGCCGAATTGGGCAATTGCCTCTTGAGTGAAGAACCACTCAGCCCATGCACCAAAAAATAGGCTTCCAGAAATAAAGTGGATTGCAAATCTTAATAATAGAGCAAACACAGTACCTAAAACAAGTGCCACCATTGGACTTTTAAATTTATTTCTAAACAATCCGCCAAGTCCGATTACAGTAAATGCAAGAACATAATCAAGAAAGCAAATAGCAATGGCTTTCCATAATATCACTTGCGAATCACCCGGAATAAAAAATGCTGAAACTGTTTTAAAACCTGTAAGCATTTGAATAATACTAAACACAAACCCACAGAATAACCCCCATTTTATACCATATCGATAAGAAATTAGGATAATAGGTAGCATTGACATAAACGTAATGCTTCCACCAAATGGGAGGCTAAGTGGGAGAATGCTTGATATTAGAACTAGAACTACTGCGATTGCAATTAAAATTCCGCTTTCAACTAAGCGGTGTGTGTTTGTTTTTGTCATAGAAATGACCTCCTAAAATTTAATTTTTGCGGAAAACCGCATTTCCCTAAATTTTAGATAATTCCAAGAAAAAACACGACAAATACATAAATGTACCGTCGTGTTAATTATTATATAATTAAAGCAATTATAAACAATCTTCCTACGATGGCATTATCCATATCAGGTATAAGGGACTCAGACAATACCATGTCTATTCTCAGCCTAATTTCATTAAGCGCCCCTGATTAATTACAATTATAATGCAACTACATAAAATTGTCAAATACTATATCAATTCGGTTGCCAAGTTAAAGATAAACTAGACTTTTTATTTTATCTTTAGCATAATATTTATAGTGGAGGTGAGGACATGGCTGTAGATCAAAGGCAAACAACAGCAACAGCGCTAAATAATGCTTCTAATACAACTGCAAAATGCACATCACCTCAAGAAATTCTTAGCGTTGCTACATCACTCACCGTTCTTTTTTCGAGTGAATTAAATTCGAGGCAATTATCAACATTAATTAACCTTTTAGCGCTACTTTTGGCTGGGCTTTCTGCAGTG
>JBAQWI010000226.1:0-7197 GCA_049298835.1 Oscillospiraceae bacterium | reverse complement strand
GTGTAAAGCTATGCTGTGGAATGAAATTTATACAATGGATAGTAATCCAACAGTTACGCAAATAAGCAACTATATCAATAATCCACTTTGGGATGAGCTTTCCGACTTTATTAAAGAAACCTATTTAGTACTACCTCAGGTTGAGTACAGCAAATGTTCTATGGCTCGTGGTTGGAATGTAAAATATAAAAAAGGTAGCAGAGCTATATGTACGTTGTATCCAAATACCGATTACTTTACCTGTTTAGTTGTTATAGGTAGTAAGGAAGATATGGAAGTGAGATTTATGCTTTCTGCTTGTGACCCATACATTCAAGAATTATATAAAGCAACAAATCCGTTTAATGGAGGCAGATGGCTGATGATTAATGTTACAAGCAAAAAAATATTAGATGATGTTAAAGAGTTAATCTGCATTAGAAATAAACTAAAAAAGTAAATGTTATCCTCTAAGGTTGAATAATTTAAAATCTTATGGCAGAATTGACTACGATTGGCTTTTAGACTACGGATTTAAAATAGTAGGTATTCAACCTCATGCATTGGGAAAAAACTATCATTGTATTTTATTAACAAAAGAATTAATAAAGTGATAAAATTTATAACAGAGACTATTTTTATTTAACAGAGGAGTAGGACATAATGAAAAAGACAGTATTACTATTTTTATTAAGCAATTACGCCGATTGGGAAGCGGCTTATGTCGCTGCGGAGTTGAATTGTGACGATGATACCAATCCTTATTGTATTAAAACCATAAGCATATCGGGTGAGCCAGTGTATTCAATTGGGGGATTGAAGGTCTTGCCAGATTATTCTCTAGAGACGGTGCCCGAAGAGTATGAAGCATTGTTGCTAATTGGAGGTACGGGTTGGCGAGCATCTGAAGCCAATAAAGTTGTTCCTTTGGTCAAAGCAACATTACAAAAAGGTAAACCTGTTGGGGGAATTTGTGACGGTTCTGTTTTTTTGGCGAAGAATGGATTTCTTAATGACGTTAAGCATACTTCAAACAGTTTAGAGGACTTAAAAGAATATGCCGCCGATGAATACACCAATGAGCAAGGCTATCTAAACCAACCCGCTGTGTCAGATGGGAGCATTATAACTGCTGACGGAACATCAACTCTGGAATTTGCAAGACTTGTATTTAGCAAACTTCAGCTGGATTCTGAGGAAGTGATTTCAAAATGGTATAATTATAATAAACTCGGTGATATTGAGTACAAAAAAACGTACGGTACTGATTGGTAGGACATTATAAATACAAGCTACAATAGAGGTTCAAAGTTGAATCTTTAAACCCTGTTAAAACAAAAAAGACCATAAAGGCTAGCCTTTGTGGTCTTTTATTATACTTTATTTACTTTCTATCCATCCAAATGCGCTCGTTTTCATGACGTTTTGGTCGCTCCATTAAATCATTTAAGGCAGTTTTGATATCTTTGTCCTCAGTAATAACCTTGTAAAGCTGTTCGGTAATTGGCATTTCAATGTTATATTTTTGACTTAACTTGTATGCAGCCTTTGCTGCAACACAACCCTCGACGGTCATTCCTACACGTTTTGTGGCATCATCAGCAGATAAACCTTGGCCAATAAATATGCCACAACGTCGATTTCTTGAGTGCATACTAGTGCAGGTAACAATAAGGTCGCCCATTCCAGTAAGTCCAGTAAAAGTTTCGCCTTGTGCGCCCATAGCAATTCCAAGACGTGCAATTTCAGCAAGACCTCTTGTAATCAGTGCGGCTTTGGTGTTGTCACCAAGCGATAGTCCATCGCAAACACCAGCACAAACAGCGATGATATTTTTGAGCGCACCCCCAAGTTCAACCCCGATAATGTCGTCATTAACATAAACCCTAAGGTTTGTATTCATAAGTAAATCTTGAATATATTCGGCACTTTTGCGATTTTTGCAAGCGGCAACAATGGTGGTTGGAACTCCACGTGCAATTTCCTCTGCGTGTGATGGTCCAGATAGAATGACTACATCATTATCGGGTAACTCCTCTTGAATAACCTCAGACAGACGCATTAAAGAACTTTCTTCGAAGCCTTTTCCTACGTTTACAACAATGGTTTCAGGAGAAATAATATCCTTTATTGAGTGTGCAACAGGCCTAACAGCAAAGCTAGGTACAGCAAGGATGATTACTTTTTTATCTTTACATAACTCTAAGTCGGTAGTTAACTCAATCGACATATCAATCGCTACACCAGGTAAGAGTTTTTTGTTTTCACCATATTTTCTAATCTCGTCAATTTCTTCTTGAAACCTACTCCACATACAAACCGTGTCGCCATATTTGTGAAGCATAACCGCAAGTGATGCACCAAAGCCACCACTGCCTAAAATTATAATATCAGCCACGTTATCCCTCCAAGCCTTTCACTTTACTTTTTTTTAAAGGAAATTTTACTTTCAGTATGCGACAGAAGCCTTTTAATGTTAGCTCTGTGCATATAGATAATTAGCCCCGCAATAGGGAGGGTGAAAAACACCTCATATGTTATTGTCCCAAAGTTAATGTAGTTCATCAATATAATGGTAAGTGGAAAAAGTGAGCCAGCAACTACTGAACCTAGTGAGACATATTTTGTAACAATTACGCAAATCAAAAAGCCTGCAAAGCAGATTAAAGCTGCAATAGGGGAAAGTATCATCAATGCGCCAAAGGAAACAAGAATACCTTTTCCACCTTTGAATCCATAATAAAGAGGGAAAACGTGTCCAAGCAAAGCACCATATACTGCAAAATAGTCACCTAACACAACATCAGCTGAACCTGTTAACAACCAAAAGAGCAGTCTTGCAATTAAAACAGAGATAATGCCTTTTGAGAAATCTCCAAGCAATGTAAGTGAGGCAGGACCTTTTCCAAGTGTTCTTAATACGTTTGTAAGTCCTGCGTTTCCGCTACCATGTTTTCTAATATCATCATGTGCAAAAAGCTTAGTGACGATAATTGCAAAGTTAAGGCTTCCCAATAAATAGCCTATAATGATGCTTGCAGCTAGGCATAAAACTACAGATAGTGTCCAGTCCATTCAATAATCAACCTCGTATTCATATAGTATGTGTATTTTTCTTGAAATAATAAGATGTTTTAACGGTATAAACTTAAATTAAGCCCATACCGTTAAAAACCATATTTGATTTTTGATTTGTGCATAATAGATCCAATTAATTGTACTTATTATAGCATTGCATACCTTTAAAAGCAACCCAAACTTGTAGGCTATTTCTTTTCTTCTCTTTCACGAACAATAAATCTAATTGGTGTTCCAACAAGTCCAAAAGTTTCCCTAATTTGATTTTCTAGGTAACGTCTGTAAGAGAAATGAAACAAATCAGCTTTGTTTGCAAAACTTACAAAGGTAGGTGGATTTGTAGAAGGTTGTGTCATATAGTAAATCTTTAGACGCTTACCTTTGTCAGATGGGGGCTGAACTCTAGCAGTAGCATAAGCAAGTAAATCGTTTAGCTTACCTGTAGTGATCCGAATAGAGTTGCTCTCTTTAACTAGGTTGATAAGTTCAAAAAGCTTACCAAGACGTTGTCCTGTCAGCGCAGAAATGAACACAAATGGAGCATAGGACATAAAGCTGAAGTCATTTTGCAGTTTTGTAAGAGTTTCAGCCATTGTCTTGTCATTTTTTTCGACAGCATCCCATTTGTTTACAGCGATTACACAGGCTTTTCCTTGTTCGTGTGCGTAACCAGCAACCTTTGAATCTTGCTCTGTATAGCCTTCAGTAGCATCAATCATGATAACGCAAACATCAGCTCTGTCAACAGCCATGTAGGCACGAAGCACAGAGAAATGCTCGATTCTGTCAATGACTCTTGCACGTTTACGAAGTCCTGCTGTATCAATGAAAACATAGTTTCCATGTTCGTTTTTTACTACAGTATCAACGGCATCACGGGTAGTTCCTGCAATGTCAGAAACGATAACACGCTCTTCACCAGCAATTTTATTTATAAGGGAAGACTTACCAACGTTTGGTTTACCAATGATTGCAACTTTGATAAATTCCTCAGGGTAGTCGTCAACCATATCTGGTGAAATGTGCTCGAATACTGCATCAAGCAAATCGCCTGTACCATGTCCATGAGAGGCTGAAATAGGGTAGAGTTCAGTTAGCCCAAGGTTATAGAATTCGTAGAAATCTGGTGGGGGAGATCCAAGGCTGTCACATTTATTTACGCAGACAACAATAGGTTTCCCACTTTTTATTAGCATTTGTGCAACGTCCATATCGGTAGCGGTAACGCCATCACGAACGTCAACTACTAAAATAATAACATCAGCACTTTCAATTGCAATTTGTGCTTGATGACGCATTTGAATCAGGATAACGTCATCAGTATGAGGTTCGATACCACCGGTATCAACCAGCAAAAATTCACGGTTTAGCCATTCGCACTCAGCAAAAATTCTGTCACGAGTAACTCCAGGGGTATCCTCAACGATAGAAAGTCTTTGTCCGATAAGCTTATTAAATAAAGTAGATTTGCCAACATTCGGTCTGCCGACAACCGCTACTACAGGTTTTGCCATAATGTTCTCCTTTTTCTGATAAGATTAATCATGTGCGCCAATTAAAGCATTTAACACGTCATAACCATCATTGTCACAAAGCCGAACGTTGATGCTAAGCTTTGTCTTTAATTCGTCAAGGGTAATATCGTCAAGAAACTTGTCCTGCTCATGCCTTAGCATACAGCTAGGCAAAATAAGTTCATCTCCTAAGTCAATCCCGTCAAGTGTTGCTAGTATATCTTGTCCTGTTACTAAACCAGCAACTGTGATAGTTTTGCCAAAAAATTCATTTTCAACAGCGATTACGTTACATTCTAAATTATGCCATTTTTTCTTTAATTCGTCAACTAGCTTTTCGATATATGGTTTTGCATCAACGCCAGTTGCGACGGTAACTCTTCTTCTTGTATCAGATTCTTCTATATCAACAAGTGCTTCAATGAATTCACTACGTTGTAATGCGACGATTCCAACCCCATTTTCAAGTTGTGTAAATTCGCCATAGTAGTCTGCGTCAGAAATTTCTCGCTGAGCTTTGACATAAAATTCATCAGCAGGGAATGCAAGATGTGTGCCATTTTCCTCAAAGAATTCTTTTGAAAAGTCATGGATAATGTCAATGACAGCCTCTGCTTTTTCCTTTGTATAGGGTTCAAGGTGTGGCAGGTTCTCTCTATGTTTTGTAAGCCCAACAGGAACACAAGCAATCGTTTGAACGCTTGGGAAAAGTTTTGACAAATCTCGCAAGCTCCGTTTTAGTTCCTCACCGTCATTTACATCGGGACAGAGCACGAGTTGACAGTTCAGCTTAATGCCTGCATTTGCAAGTTGGTCAATATATGAAAGCACCTCTCCAGCAAAGCGGTTGTTCATCATTTTAACCCGAAGTTCGGGGTTTGTTGTGTGAACAGAAATGTTAATCGGAGAAATGTGCATTTTTATAATACGGTCAATCTCCTCTTGAGGGAGGTTTGTTAATGTGACATAGTTTCCAAAAATAAAGGAAAGTCTGTCATCGTCATCTTTGAAGTAAAGACTTTCGCGCATGCCAATAGGCATTTGGTCAACAAAACAGAACATACAGTTGTTTCTACAACTTCTTTGTTTATCAATAAGATAGGTTTCAAATTCAAGTCCGATGTCCTCATATTCTTCTTTGTTAATGCGTATTATTTTATGCTTACCATTTGCTTTTATAACATCTATTTTAAGCTTCTCGTCAGCAATATAGAAGTCAAAATCAAGCACATCATTAATTATATTGCCGTTTATGGATACGACTGTATCTCCACTTTGAAACTTTTTCTTAGATCCAATCGTATTTTCCTTTACGGAATAAATTTTAACACTCGTAAATAAAACCTCCTTTTGAGTTTAATGGTAAATTGGTATTATTATAACCAATTCTCAAAAAAACTGCCGCCACAAAATTGGGCGGCAGTTTTTAATAATTAAATGGTTTGCGGAAATTTGCTAAAGCCAAGCATTTTGCAATTATGCTTCCTTTTTGATAACTTGAATGCCTTTATAGTAACCACAGTTACCACATACCTTATGAGGGGTTTTTAACTCACCACATTGTGTACATTTTGAAAATGCAGGCATATCTAATTTCCAAACACTTGAACGACGCTTGTCACGTCTTGATTTGGAGACCTTTCTCTTTGGAACAGCCATTGGGGCACCTCCTTTTAAAAATAAGAAATTTATTTAAGTAGTTCGCCCAAAACAGCAAGTCTTGGGTCAATCTCTTTTGTTACGCATAGACAGTCAGTTTGATTTAAGTTTGCTCCACACTTAGGACAAAGTCCTTTACAATCACGGCTACAAAGTAGTTTTGATGGTAGATTCAAAAGTATATCTGATAGAATAAGCTCATCTAAGTCAAGCTTATTGTTTTCGACCAAAAGATACTCGTCATTGTCTGTGGAAAGCTGTGTAACTAAAATCTGTTCAGAAGAATTGCAAAACTCACGCTCGAAACTTTCTAAACATCTGTCGCAATCAAGTTTTAAAGTAAAGGTTAAAGTATAAGTTAAAGTAACTATACCGGCCCTATTAAAAACCTCACCCTTAACATTAACAGGCGTAATAAAAGGATAGATGGAGAAAAGCTCATAATCTGATAAATCCATAGGATAGTCAAACTCGATTGATTCGTCCACGATGTCAAATAGTTGCTTTAATTCAATAATCATAATACACCTCTATTGCTATGCCTATATATTATATATAATAGTAGCCTGCTTGTCAAGTTAAATATTATTTTATACCAAATGTCTGATTAAGCTTTCAGTGTCGCCACAAAGCAAATCAATGACAGGAATTTCTATCATAGTGTAAGAACCAGCATCTTGTTTCATGGAAGCTCTAGCACAGTTTACAAGGTTTTGTGCAGTAAGAGCAGGGTTGTTAATTGTCATATCAAATTCAAAAATTTGATTTTGTGTTGTGCCAGAAACGCCCTTTCTTACCATATGAACGCCATGACCCATATCAAGTAGAGAATCGACATCCTCGACAGCCATAACGTGAGTTTCATCGCTTGCAAAGTAAGCATCAGCCTTAATTCTAGCAGCAACGTCAGCATAATCATAGCCTTTTTCAAGTTCAATATAAACCATTCTACGGTGAATACTAGTAC
>JBAQWI010000225.1:0-7497 GCA_049298835.1 Oscillospiraceae bacterium | reverse complement strand
GCGTTTGTTGTGCTATTTTTTCTATGATTACGGGCTTCCTGTATTTTGTTATCCACACAATATGATATTTTATATTATACGTGCAATGTGATGACTTTCTGTAGCTTTTCATCCTTTTTCACCTCTTGATTAGTGTTCCACAAGAAGCTTATTTAAAACTTACAGCAGGTTAACCTAAAGGTTTCGCCTAAAGGCGAGCGTTTTTACCCCATGATACAGACAATAAAATTAATCCATTTTGCATAGAAAACGCAATAAAAGAACGTGAAAAAGCTATAATTGACTTAATATGCGTCGGTGTCAAAACAGATAATGTTGAAGCACTTGACGGCAAGTTCAAGGAAATTTCTAATGAGATAAAAGTGCTTAAAAAGACACTGGATCAGTACAAAGCAAAAAGACAAACTGTTTCATCATTAGATAGGCAGATGGATGATATTTGTGAAACCTTCGACAGAGTTTCATTGGAAGTACTAGAATATGATGACACCACAGTAAGACAGCTTATCGACACCATAAAAGTTATGAGTGAAGATAAGCTGTTAATTATTTTTAAGGGTGGATTTGAAATGGCGCAAATGATGTAGAGTGTTCTTCAGATAAAATGGAGATTTCAAAAATATAATTGCAAAATAGCCAAAAGCCTACAGGCAGGACTTTAGTGTAACCATCTATTGTGAGATTTCCACTTTATTTATGTTTTAATGTTGATGTAGATTTACTATAATCCGCCCATTGACTTTTGAAACAATCTATATTATAATATTACCATTATTAAAAACGAGAGGATGGTTTTTTTGTTAAATGTATCTGTAACGGTGATTTTCAACTAAATAGTTGAGAGGGGTTACCTTTTAAGACGTGGGTTTTATACCTGCTTTTTTAGGTGTGCCTTTCTGAAAACGCTACTTAGCGTTTTTGGATTATGCCTTACAGATTACTTCCTACAATAACCATTTGAGTTATATAAAATTATTGCATTTTTTCGCTATGATTTTATGGAGTGTAATAGGCTTGTCCTATTACACTCTTTTTGTATCTCTATATAGTTATTTGCCCATTAATGAGCAATGCCCACAGGAGTATTCTGCCTATTTTTAGAATGTAATTTCTAAAAATACAAGGTGACCACTCTTGTGGGCATTTAAAATTTATAACTAATATGGAGGCTACTCATGAGAATCAATGCAAACAATACCCTAGAATTAAATATAATACTTCAACAATTATCTGAACTTGCATTGTCGCAAAAAGCAAAAGAAAAACTACTTTCACTAAAGCCATTTTTGAGCGAGAGTGAATGTAAATTAAAAATGCGTGAAACAACAGCGGCAGTTAAAATAATAGAGAGTGTGGGAACACCACCTCTTATATCGATGAAAGAGATTGATAAAATTTTAGACTTAACTAATAAAGGCTCTATGCTAATCCCTGAGCAATTAACAAGTATTTCAAGCTTTATTTCATCCTGCAAGCGTATGAAAAATTATCTTAAGAAGTCTGAAATACTTGATGTTGGAGTTGCTTTTTATGGAAACTCTTTCAATGAACTTTGCTCGCTGTTTGAAGAAATTGATTGTTCAATTAGAAACAGTGCTGTTGATGATAGCGCTTCCACCACCTTACGTGATATACGCAGAAAGATTGAAAATACACATACTGCAATTAAATCAAAACTTGAAAGCATCCTTCGCAGTAAAAAGGAATGGTTTGCTGATGGATACGTTGCTACACGTAATAGCAGATTTGTATTGCCTGTTAAGAAGGAGTATAAAAACCAAGTAAGTGGTAGCGTAATCGACACTTCTAGCACAGGAAGCACATATTTTATTGAGCCTACGGCAGTGAGAAAACTACAAGATGAATTGTCAATTTTACAAATTGACGAAGATAATGAGGTTAGAAAGATCTTATATACGCTAACCGCACTCGTTGACGAGCATATCAGTGAGCTTAAAATAAATATGGATTGTATGGAAACCTTGGATTTTATATTTGCAAAAGCAAAGCTGTCTATCCAAATGAAAGCAATTCCTGTGCCTATTATCACCGAACGGAAAATTATAATCAAACAAGGACGTCACCCACTATTGAAACAGGATTTATGTGTTCCCCTTGATTTTGAAATTGGAGAAAACATAAACGGTGTTATTATAACAGGGCCGAACACAGGCGGTAAAACTGTTGCATTAAAAACAGTGGGATTACTTTCTCTTATGGCGCAAAGCGGATTACATGTGCCCGTAGCGGACGGCAGTGTGTTTTGTATGCACAGTAATGTATTGTGCGATATTGGTGACGGACAGAGCATTACTGAAAATCTGTCCACCTTTTCATCTCACATTACCAATATCATTTCTATTTTAGAAAATGTTTCAAATGAAAGCCTTGTTTTGCTTGACGAATTAGGCTCTGGTACTGACCCTGCCGAGGGAATGGGAATTGCAATTTCAATTTTAGATGAACTAAAACAAAAGGGATGCCTTTTTGTTGCAACAACACATTACCCCGAAATTAAGGACTTTGCAATGAATACCGACAAGCTTATCAATGCAAGAATGGAGTTTGATAGGGAGAGCCTTCAGCCCTTATACAAATTGCAAATTGGTGAAGCTGGTGAAAGCTGTGCCCTCTATATTGCCAGACGATTAGGATTCCCAGAGCATATGCTAAAAAGAGCACATATTGAAGCATATGGAGATAAAAAAACTTTAACGAGGGAAATTTCTAATATGGCATTTTCAGATACCATTTCAACTGCGAGCACCATTGCTGTGAATAGAATCCAAAAGGAAATCCCTAAAAAAACTGCACCTCTTAGAAGTGAGACATTCAACATAGGTGATAGTGTAACCGTTTATCCACAAAAATCAATCGGTATCATTTACAAGCAAACAAATGAAACGGGTGAATTGGGAGTGCAAATAAAAGGTAAAAAGCAACTCGTCAATCATAAGAGAATAAAGCTTTTAACTCCTGCAAGCGAACTTTATCCCAATGATTATGATTTTTCTATTATTTTTGATACGGTGGAAAATCGTAAAGCAAGACACAAAATGGATAAGGGGCACCAACCCAATTTAGAGATTAAATATGAAAAGGAGGATTTATTATGACAATTATAAAAACAACAAATCTTACTAAAACCTACAAGCTATTTGAGAAAGAACCTGGGCTAAAAGGTAGTATCAAATCTCTTTTTAATAGAAAGTTCAATTATAAAACTGCACTTTCTAACTTTGATATAACGATTAATGAGGGCGAATTTGTAGGGTTGATTGGCCCTAATGGTGCCGGCAAAACTACACTTGTAAAAATGCTTACGGGAATCATTGCTCCCACATCTGGGGACATTTCAGTACTTGGGTACTATCCAAACAAGCTTGAAAATGCATTAAAAAAACAATACGCTGTTGTGATGGGACAAAAAAGCCAGCTGTTTTTCGAGCTTTCCGCAGGTGATACATTTTTGCTATTCAAAGAGCTATATGGCATACCCACAGATGAATACCAAAAAAATTTAGACTACTTCGTTAAGCTATTCGATGTGGAAAAGCTACTTAATGTGCAGGTGCGGACACTATCCCTTGGGGAGCGAATGAAAATGGAACTCATTGTTGCACTTTTGCACAATCCAAAAGTTCTATTTTTAGATGAACCTACCATTGGATTAGATGCGATTGCGCAAAAGCAAATACGCCAGTTTCTAAAAGAGGTCAATGAAACCAAAGGTACAACAATCATACTCACTTCTCACTATATGGAAGACATTAAAAGCCTATGTAAACGTTGTGTTGTTGTAAATTGCGGAGAGAAAATTTATGATGGCAGTACTGATTCATTATTTGAACAGTATCAAACACATAAAAAAGTTACCCTCTCTTTTATTGAGAAGACCAATTTCACTTTACCAGAAGGTTGTACACTGATCGAACAAAATCCTTTAAAAGTGAGCTTTATGGTACCAATTGCAAATTCCCAAGAAGTAATATCAAATCAAATGAGTCTGTATTCATTAAGCGATATGACGATAGAAGAAGATGAAATTGGTAGTGTTGTAGAACGTATTTATAGCAATAAACAGGTAAAATCGATATGAAAAAGTATTTAGAAATTGCAAAAATATCATTTAAAACACAAATTACATGGCGATTTGATGTAATCATGAATGTACTCTTTACTGTTTCAAAAATATTGTTTGCCTATATCTTATGGGGCGCAATTTTCGGTAAAAACGAAACAGTCGCAGGATTTACATTTCCAATGATGCTGTCATATTACATCATAAGTTCATTTGTATCACAAATTGAAATGTCAGATGGTGTGAGCCATGAAATTGGCGACCGCATTAAAGGCGGCACATTCTCGAAATACATGGTTGTTCCCGTCAACACACAAGGATACTTTATCGCACAAACATTTGGTTCAATGGCATTTTATCTTATATTCAACCTACTTGCTACAATCGTTTGGGTATTTGTATTTGGCATAGACTTCATTGTTGTAAACAATATTGCCACAGTTTTTACAGCGGTTGGTATGATTGTCCTTGGGCTTTTATTTATGATTCAGTTAAACTATTTTTTAGGAATACTTGCATTTAAGTTTCAAGATATCGGACTTTTCCTAATGATAAAGGGAAACATTGTGGCATTTATTACAGGTACGCTAGTTCCGCTTTCATTTCTGCCACAAGGAGTCGTTTCAGCAATGCGGTTCTTCCCTTTTTACTATGTTACCTATCTTCCTTCAATGCTACTTATCGGAAAGAATGAGAATGAAGCTTTCATAGGTATTATGATACTCTCAATATGGTTATTATTTTTTACCTTGCTCAACAAATTCGCTTATAGCAAGTTAAGAGTTGTTTATGATGGGGTGGGTATATGATGAAAAATTTTAGGTTTATATTTACGTTATTCAAGATGAAGTTATCACGTATGATGATGTATCGCCTTTCGTTTTTTGGAGCAACCATTGTTGATGGAAGCCTGTTTTTATTATGGCTTTTAATGTTCAATGCAATTTATTCTCAAGTTGACTCAATAGGTGGATGGAACAAAGGGCAGATGATTATTTTTGTTGGTACGTTTTCCCTTCTCAATGCAATCAACATGACTATTTACTTCTTTGGCGTTATCGGCATCCCTGGAAAAATCAAAAGTGGTGAGCTTGACCATTATCTGACAAAACCTATAAATCCGCTACTTAGGATTACCTTTGAAAATATTAACCTAGGTTCTGCGCCACTGATATTCTTTAGTTTAGGAATTATCTCTTATGGACTTCACCTTACAGAAATCATCATAACTGTTGAAACTGCACTGCTTTATACACTTTTTATTTTACTTATGGCGATTTTGCTCTATGACATGGAAGTTATCATTCGCACCATACCGTTTTTTGTAACCTCGGCTACCAGTATTGAAAAGTTAGAAGGTGCCACAATGGATTTATGTATGCGTGTTCCAGGTGTATTATTCAACGGTATATTTAAAGTTTTATTTTACTTTATATTGCCTTACGGAATTATGGCAACAATACCAACCCAGATACTTACAAGTTCCATTTCAGATACGATGATTGTAATGCCAGCAATAATTGTAATGTTTTTCACAGTATTTACACAGTGGTTTTGGCTGTTTGGGTTAAAGCATTATAAGAGCGCAAGTAGTTGAGCTTTGTTTCCATTTTTCATATAAACTAATTTTATATGTGTCATCACTGGCATCTTTATTGTTCGGCAGCGTTGTTTAAAGTAAAAACTGTAAAAATTGAAATAGCAAAGCCAAATATAGTATTATGAAGAAACACAAGCCTAACACTCATGTCAACTTCTTTTGCAATATCAGAAATCTTTGTAGCACTATATTCCTTGCAACAAATAAATTTAGCCCTGCAAATAATATATTATTTCTACGTTGCTCTTTTTGCGCTTCTCTTTTTTTCAATTTGATTAATTCTCCGTTCATTGAATATTAATCCATATAAAATTGTATTACGCATATTTTTGTGCATCAAGCATTAACTTTAAAATGTTTTTATCAAAATTCACTGTTGTCATTAATATAACATCAACTCCTATAATATTACATTTAAATTAAACAAATTTTACATTCTTATATAATAATAAAAATTTAACACTTTAATAAAAATAGATGATATAATATTGGCAAAGCAGATATTATATCAACGCTTTACAGATGCGTTTGACTGCGTGCTTTATGGGTATACGTTATTCAATAATGGGTTTAATCTAGCTAAAGAGGGTTTGTTCCATTAGTTTCTAGTAAAAATAATTAATTGAAAATGAGGGGTTATCGGAATGCAAATTATTAAACTTACGAGGGAAAACGAACAGGCTACAAGAAATTTGTTTAATGGTGTTGCACAATGTGAGGTTGTGTATAAAAAATTGAATGAAATTCGATTTTGTCAGCAGTTTATTATTGAAGGACCAGACATAAGCAAAGTAAATTTTATTGCAATAGAGCGTAATAGCGTAGTTGGATTTGCTAATGCAAGTTATAACAGTGATGTAAATGTTGGATATATTACTTTTATTGTTGTAGATAAACAAAATCGCCGTAGAGGAATTGGACGGGCTTTAATGGAAAAACTACAAGATGAATTATATAGTTTGTCCAATAACACACTTGAAAGATATGATGTAACATTTTTTAATCCTATTAATCTCGAGTGGTGTGTACCAAATACTCAAGGACATGACCATCCTAATGCACCAGGTGTTGATGTTTCATCAGATGGCTATATGTTTTTAAAGAACTGTGGTTATCGTGATACGGTTTATCAAAATTCATTCTACCAATCATTGGAAAACTATAAATTATCGTCGAAAATTAAAGAAAGAATTGAAAGCTTGAAACAGCAAGATATTACAATTACTTTCTACGATAAAAATAAGCATTTCGGACTAGATGAACTTTTCACAGATTTAGGCAATGAACAGTGGCGAGAAATAATTATTAGTAATGTAACGAAACCTGGAGGTGGTTATCCAGTTTTAATTGCAGAACATAAAGGTAACGTAGTAGGTTTTACAGGACCATTATATGCTCAATCAAGTGGACGAGGTTATTTTGCAGGAATAGGTGTGCATTCAGAATATAGAAACTTTGGACTTGGAAAAGCACTTTTTTCTTCTCTTTGCACGTCTCTTAAAGACTTAGGTGCAGATTTTATGACATTGTTTACGGGAGAGACTAATCCTGCAAGAAATATATATGAAACATCTGGATTCAAGATTGTTAAAACGTGGGCAGATATGCAATATGAAATAAAGTAGATTTTATAATAGGGAGGAAATAATAATGAGTAAACAAAAAACAATTATGGCAATAGGTGGTCATATCGGTGATATGGAATTAACAGCAGGTGGTGTACTTGCAACGATGTCATTAAAGGGGTATAAGATAGTAACAGTTGCACTTACTGCAGGTGAGCGTGGTTGTCCTGCCCATCTTACAGTTGAAGAAT
>JBAQWI010000224.1:0-9024 GCA_049298835.1 Oscillospiraceae bacterium | reverse complement strand
GCTTGTCCACAGGTCATTTTGCCTTCGCTACAAGCTTTCTTATAACAACTTGGACCCGCTGAAGAAAATAAAGTCGGTGCAACTTCACAAACTAATTTTAGCATTTCATCTGCAACTGCTTTTATTTCCCATTGTGCACGATTACAGCAACGATGCTTGAAGAAATTGAGCAGACTTCTTGCATTTATTGTAACAATCATCTGCGTATCACAAGCGTTTGGAAGTACAAAACGTGCATCTTCAATTGCTTTTTTCTCAGCCATAGATTGGGCTTGTTTGTCTGAATTCCCTGCCTTTACAAAATCTTGATAATGATTTTTGTAAAGTATCTCAGTTAATTCATTATATGTTTTCAAGTCATCATCCATTGCTTTTATAAATAACGATTTTGCCTCTGCATTTGTTTTTATCTCTGGAGGAATTATATAGGAGAGTTTGTCCTTTTTTACATAGCGCTGACTTTGTACAGAAAACGAGGCAATTCTATGCCTTGTAATTTGTGCTAGCAATGCTCGAGAAACTCCTTCTATACCAAATGTAAAACTAGCGTGTTCAATTGGACTTTCATGTCCTAACCCTGCAAGCATTTCAACAAAACTGACCGATTTTTCATCAGTTAAACCATCATATAGCTCATCAATTGATGTGTTTGCATAGCAAAGCTTGGCAGCACAAGCAATTGTTTTTTCTGAATTTGGGGTATTTGTAATTAGTGTAACTTTCATAATCTTAAAATTCCTTTTTATTATTCAAGTCTAATAGAGGGCAATATGCCCTCTATTAGGCTTAAATTTTTAATTAGTTGTCTTGGCAATCTTCATCTAGTTTAGGTGGGAAAAATTCATTTACTGGGAATTTAATCTTTCTAAACAATTCGCATGGGTCATCGTTTGATCCTGAAACGACACATTCCTTATTAGGAATGCAGAAATCATAAACTGGAACCATCATTTGAACTTGTCTTTCAAGCTGTACAATTGAGAAAAGTCCTATGCTCAAATATACTGTTTTCTTAGGTCGAACAAAATCAAACTCATCATCAAACAAATTTGAAACAACTTCTGGACAAGAGAAGTTTATATCTCTCAAGCCAGCTGGTGCGTCGCAAAGCTTGTAAGCTAAAACGATAGGATTAACAACGTTTATACAAGCTTTTGGTAAGTTTTCATCGGAGTATGAAGCGTCTCTTGGACAGTTGAATGAGTGATGATCTGAACAGAATGAGTTTACATTTCCTTCGCTACCATAGAGAATAACCTTCTTTTGGAACACGCTAATACCCTCTACCCTTACGTGTGGTGTATGTGGTGCAACCACTGCATCAAGCCTTACGAGGAAATAGAATGTCATATCTACCGAATAAAATCCTTTGTTGAAAACTATAGGTTCAACATTTGTAGTGACTAAGTTAACACAACTATGATTAAAATTATATATTCCAATAAATATTGAGTTTCATATCTTTATTTTGGCTATGCTTTTTGCCCTCAGCCTCAATCTCAATATAATCAATTAGTTCGTCTACACAGGCTTTGTTCAATGTTTTTATATCTGAATATTTTCCAATCATCTTAACTTTATTATTTTTATGATTAATACTTGCTAATTTTATTTTCAATTGACAACTTATAGTATATAATCTATTTTTAATGTCACTCTTAATGCAAGTAAAATGATTATTCATTTCTATAAATTGGAGTTCGCTTATAATGCCAGCAACCTTATCAGAATAAAGATTAAAAATCGTATCTGATATTTTTTGCACATCTGCTTCTAGCTTCTTAGCCTGTTTTTGAAGGCTGATAATAGCGTTATCCATGCTGTCATTTTCTATAATCATTGCATTTAGAGTATCTTTATTAATTTTACCATGGATGATGATACGCAATTGCTTGAGAATCTCTTCTATAACATCTTCATATCTTACGGACATATTGTCGCAAATAGTACCATAACGCATATTTGCCTTGCAACGTAAATAATAATTTCCTTTTGCTTTGGTACGTTGCATCGTTGCGCCACAGCTCATACATTTTACTTTTCCAGCCAACGCATGAGCTTGTCCTGTGCACGTTGGATGAATATAGGATTTCATCAATTTTTGCACTTCAAAAAACATATCACTTTCGATAATTGGTTCTTGTGTATTGCATACGATAATCCAATCTTTTTTGGGAACTTTTTTTACTGTATCACTTTTATAGCTTATCTTAACATTTTTCCCTTGAATCATATTACCTATGTATGTTTCACGTTGTAAAATTTGTCTGACTGTATAATCTTTCCAAAGATGTTGTGTTGGAGAATTTGAAATTGTTTTTACAGCGTATTTTTTTGAAATGCGGTAATCAGTAGGATTTAGTACCTTGTTTTCATTTAACCACTTTGCAATGGAAATCATTCCATATCCAGCCAATCTCATAGTAAAGATTTTTTTCACAATGTCACAAGCATCTTCATCGATAACCAATTTGTTGTGATCGTCTTCACTCTTTTTATAACCATATGGAGCATAGGAGCCAATAAACTTTCCATTGCGCCTCTTATCGTTAAAAACAGCTCGAACGTTTTCGGATAAATCTTCAAGATACCATTCATTTATCAATCCATTAATTTGACGGGTCTTTTTGCTACCTTTTACGCTTGTGTCGACGTTGTCAACGGCAGTTACAAATCGAATACCCCACTCCAAAAATTTATGGTGTATAAATTTTTCAACCATTTCCATATCGCGCGTAAAGCGAGATTGTGTTTTACATAGAATAATATCAAATTTTCTTTGGCTAGCATCATAAATAAGTTGATTAAAATCTGGTCTATTACTATCTACACCAGAATAATCCTCATCACAGTAAACTTTATACAAATCCCAATTATTTTTTAATGCATATGAAAGCAATAAAGATTTTTGATTTTGAATACTCTCACTCTCTTGCAACTGATTACTTTTATTGCTGTCTTCTTCAGATAATCTACAATAAATAGCGACTTTGTCCATAAGTAGCTATCCCCTTTCAAAATAACCACCCAACTTATTTAGCTTTTTTATCAGTATAACATAAATTAGGTAGCTTTTCAATGTCAACGATGTATTTTATAGTATCATCACTTTCATTTCGACATATAATATTTGCCATTTTTATGTAAAGATTTTTTAAACGTTCTTGTTCATTTTCACTCTTAAAATAGTTGTTTGCATTTGACAGTTTATATCATTTCCTTTCCTAGTATTTGATACAGTATATGTTTCAATAATCAAATATATAAGGAAATCTATAACAAAATAACAAGGGGTTCACACAATAGTGTAAACCCCTTGTTATTTAAATTGCTATACTTTTAATTGTGTTTATATTCTAAAAAATAAGTTTTTCAAACTCTTCTATAGATTGAAGGTTAGAATATAGATTGCTCTGGACAAGTTCACATCGAATTTGCTGTAGAAACGCTTCTTGCTCCACATCTCCAAAACCATCTGATGAAATAGAAATTTCGAGTTGACGAGTAAGGGCAACCACAGAACGAAGTGCATTTTTAATCTTGTCAGATTCTCGCGCTTTTTTTATAAACTCATGATTAAGATTTAACACATTAATAGGAAATTCACATACAACATCAAGAGAAATATGATCTTGCCCGAAGTTATCCACTGATAAGATAAATCCATTATTATGCAATGTTGTCATCACTTCAAACGCCTTCGCTGGGTGTTCCCAAAGAACTGCTGAATTTATTTGAAGTACAATCAAACAAGTTGGTACGTCATATTGATTGATAATACGCATAACTCTATCAACAAAATTGAGCTCATACAAATTATACTTAGAAATGTCTATAGTCAGTGGGACAGGCATACACTCATCATTCATCCATTTTTGGAGCAGTTTACAAGCCTGTTCTAACAGATAAAGATCAAGTTTCAAAATGTTGCCACTACTCTCTAGCACAAAAGTAAAATCAGTAGGTTCAATCAAGCCAAATTCCGGGTGATTCCATTGAGCAATAATTTGGGCACTTATAATATTTTTTGTCTTTAACTCATATTTTGGTTGAAAATAAGGAATAAGTTGCCTTTGTTCAATTGCATTTTGCACCATCGGTAAGAGCTTCATTCTAAATTTAATACTCTCCTGCATACTCTTATCAAAAAATACATAGGTACTACCATCTTGTTTTTTCGCCCTAGTATATGTATCCTTTGCTATGTTGCAAATATCATCAAAAGAAAGTTCATTTCCTATAATTTCATAAATACTGCAGATCAACGAACAATTATATTTAAAAACGATACTCCCATTGGTTATTTCAACATTCTCAAGACCATTAATGATTTTTGCAATTCGATCAGAAAAATTCTCTTGATTTTCAAACTTTAGCAAAAGAGCAAATTCATCTGCAATGAACTTACTAGCACTTTCATCATTATGAAGATAACCCTGTATAATATCAGCCATATTTTTCAATACATTATTTCCTGTATCATAGCCAAATACATCGTTAATCTGTTTAAAATCCTTAATATTTAGATACACATAAGCATATCCTTTTCCACCACTTGGTAGTTTATTGAAGAACTTATGAAAGTTCTCGCTATTTGATAACTTTGAAGAATTATCATTACCCGAGATTAATTCCTTTTTATTTTTATTGAAAATGTTCATCTTTGCGTCTCCAAATTCTATAATGCATTATACTAATTATCCGATATGTGCACCAAAAGTTATATCTTCCTTTTTCCTGGTAATGGTACAAGCCGGACGTGTTACTGTATTTTTCAATTTTAGCCCGCCAATACTGAGTGAAACATTGGGGAACATATGCCCATGCAGTAAAATGCGCCCTTCATACTCAACCTCTGTATTTGCATTTATTTCCTCAAGATGAGCGAATAAAGCTCTTAGTTCTGCCTCTGCTTCCTTTTTACATAATAAAACTGGGGCAATTGCCTCTTGTTTCTCCAAACTGGACATAGTTGACTGAGTAGAAGCATGTAAAATCTCTGAAAAACTTTCAACTTTTTCGGTACATTCTTTGATTTTCATAGTGACATTTTCTTTTTCTTCGCTTATCACAATTGGTGCAACTATTATAATTTCAGTAAAAATATTGGCATCATTTCCAATCTCTTTTACTTGAAGCTCTTTAGTTACACGGCATACCCCGCCAATAAGACAACCTCTTCTGCCCACCAAAATCACCTTATCACCACATTCTATGTCGGCATTGAGTACGGCATCAACATAGATACATTCCTTAGCCGTCACTTTAGCCAGTTCAATATATCCTGTCCGAATGCTACCACCAGCTGAAATGACGCTGTCTTTGCCCTTAACGCCTTTGCTAACCGTAATATCACGCCCTGCTACAAGTATAGCATTTTCTGCGACACCTTTTACTGTAATGCTTCCTCCTGCACGAATTGTAAAACCATCACTCACATCACCATTTACGTTCACATCACCCGAAAACAAAATATTACCTGTAGATTTATTAACTTCTTCAACTACCATTACTCGGCGTATACTGACTTTATTGTCTTTTATTGATACATGCCCATCACAGGTGGCATATAATTTTGTTCCGTCTTCTGAAAGCTTAGTATTGGTTCCATTTGGTGGTGGCACTGATTTTCCATTTTCGCCAACGAAGGTGCGACCTAAAACATCAAAGCCATCCTCGCCCTTTACTGCCTCAATGATTTCACAAAGCAAATCTCCTTCTTTTACATCATTACCAAAACCCATGTTTTTGTAATCAACACTTCCATCCTCTAAAACCTGTGGAACTAGATTATTTTCATAATTAAAATGGCAAATTAAATTTCCATCTTGTCCAGTGCTCGGTTTCACGCCTTGGGCAATCTTAAAAGGTCTTTCATAGATTAAATGCTTAGCAAGTCTTGAAACAATCTCTGATTTTATCCCTCTAACGACACCACTGATAGTAAGCGCATCAAGGATATCTTTTTCTGAGGGCTTTTGCCCTCCTGATTTTGGAGCAATAAGTTCAACTTTTGCGGAGAGAAAATCTGAGGCAATTGAAATAATTGGCTTTGAGTTAACACTTTCAGTTACTTTTTCTTCACCATTCTCCTTTGGATTATCCAAATCAATGTTATTAGTCTTAAGCAAAACAGACTGTTTTTCGTGATCATTTACAAATTCGCCCACAATATCACCACCCTAAATTTATTAAAATATGAAAAATCACTGCACAAACAAGAATATTTTTTATACATAATGTTTGACGTATAGATGTTAGTCCATAACTTACAACGCAATATCTTTGCTATATTATACCAAATTTTTATAAAAATAGCAACAAATATAAGGAAATTTGTATATTTAAAAATAATTAAGGAATTGTTTTTGTTTATATTGTATATCTTTTTCATGTCGTACTAAGTATAGACCAAAAATGCTTAAGGATATGATCTTATTATCCTTAAGCATTTTTTATTTTTAAAGAGTACTTTCGCCATGTTTTACAGATTTAATTCTAACTGCTCCGTTCAAGCCGTTAAAATAAAGCGTCCGTCCATAATTTTTGCCCGTGTCTTCCGCTATAATCTGTATACGTAACTTTTGCAAAACATCTTTAACTGCAGCAACATTTCGTCCACCAATATTTGATATTAAACTATTTTTATCTACTACGAACATTTGTGCACCACCTGCAATTTTCGCTTTTAAATAAATAGTTTTTGCTCCAGCAATACTCATTTTTTTTATTAGCATAGGAATTGCTGTGTCTGCAAACCTCATCTCACTGCCGTTAACAGTCGATGCAGCACTTGCTGGTAGCATAATATGTGCTAATCCTGCAATTTTATTAACATTATCATAAAGGCAGATGCCAACACACGATCCAAGCGCATAAGTAACTAACGTATCGTCTGCCCCAACAACTGCTAAATCCGAAATACCTACAGTAACCACTTAATTACACTCCTCTAAACCCAAATTACGCATAATCTTATACAGCGATTTGGTATCAGGTATCATTAAGATGTGACTGCTAGTCTTATTGCCTAAGCACGTAAAGCTGTCATCTATAAATATAATTTTTTCACTGATATCCGCATAATATATTGCCGGCACGCTCAAAAGTGCACCTAGCATATCAACTGTAACAGAAGGCACTGACGTATATATATTAAGTCCCGTCATAATACCTACAGCATTTACATAAGAGGAAGCCATAATATTTGCCACCTCTTGCATAGCTGAATAGCCCATTTCATCAATTTCATTAAAATCTGAAAACGATTGTTGTAGCAGAGAATTCAGTGTCATATGCACAAAATCTTTTTCCTGCAAAAACATCATCATACCATTAACATCTCCGCTCAGCGAAAGCAGAACACCCAAAAGCATTGTTTCAGGACCGCCCAAAGCTTCAACAACTTCATTATATTCAAGAATCTTTACAACAGGTACGTTAATATCAATCTTGCACATTAGCATATCCGATAGGGCTGTGGCTGCGTTTCCAGAACCAATATTTCCTATTTCACGCAATGCATCAAGATGAATATCAGTCATTTGATTATAATAATTATCCGTTGTCATTGTATCACCTCACTTAAAAAATATAATATACTGCTCATAAAAATTGTAAATAACACTATCTGAGGTTATTTACAATTTCCTCAATTTGATCCGCAGTCTGCACAATTTTGGCACTAAACTGATACGCCTTTTGAGTTTGCATCATTGCAGCCATTTCGTCTGCCATATCAACAGCTGAGGACTCAAGAGTATAAGCTAAAATATCAGCTGAACCACGATTTTCTGCAGAAAGTGCCTCAGCTTTTCCAGACACATTAGTAGGCATAAAACGTCCGCCATCCGCTGGTGACAGACCATTTGGGTTTGTAAATGCATAGATTCCAATCTTTTCTTGTAACATAGTAAAATCAATTTCGGTGCCAGTAGAGTCACCTTTTGCATCCTTGACTGACTTCATCGGAATTTCAATTTTTTCGCCCTCGCCATCTAAAATGTAGCTTCCATCAAGACTGCAAAGATAATTCACATCATCTTGCACGCTGATTCCCATAGCACCATTACGAGTATATTTGGTAGCACCTTTGTCATCTACCGCAAAAAAACCATTTCCAGCAATAGCAAAATCAAACTCATTACCAGTTTGCATCATATTTCCTTGTTTAAATGAAAGGTTTGCTCCTGCAAGTTGAATACCGTGACCTACTGGTAACTTTTTATCACCGTTAGTGTCCATATTCGTATACAACAAATCTTTAAAAGAAGGTTTAACTGGCTTGTATCCGAAAGTATTTACGTTTGCCACATTATTGGCAATCATATTCATTCCTTCCTGATAAGAAGAAAGTCCGGATACACCTGTGTGAAAAGAAATATTCATAGTATTTTGGCATACTCCATTGCCTCTATCGTCATATACATGAGCTAAATAAAGCAATTAATATGCCCACGACCACCTTTCGTTGTAAAATAAGAGCATGATTCCAATCTATATTGTGTTGCCAAAACTATACACTACCAATTTGAGTAGCGGTCTTTTGGCTTATGCCGTCAAGCATCTTAAGTGCTGAACTACATGCCTGAAAAGCTCTTTGAGCCTCCATAATTAGTGTATATTCTCGGTTAACATCATAATTAGCAGTTTCAAGGTTATTTTGCACTGCTTGAAACTCCTTTGAGTCAACTTGCTTCTGGTTTTGTGGGGCAATGTAAAGTCCGTTCACATACTTTTCAAGTTGTGTTCCAGCCTCAGGTTGTGTAATCAATAAAGTGTCAATAGTTGTTCCATTTGCAGCTTTCACTGTTCCATCTGGGAGTACGGTGAAATCCGATGATGACACTTTAATTGGACCATTTTCTCCGACAACTTTTCCAGCACCAGTCAAAACTAAATAGCCTTCCGCATCAATGTCAAAGTTACCATTTCTAGTTAAAAACTTCTGCTTTTCTCCTTGGACATTAAAAAAGCCATTTCCCACTATTGCCATATCGAAGGGTCTGCCGGTTTCCTCTAGTG
>JBAQWI010000223.1:0-3607 GCA_049298835.1 Oscillospiraceae bacterium | reverse complement strand
GATAATGAGTGGGTTATCAACGGATGTATGACTGATAAAAGCATGATGCGTAATTATTTATCATATCGCATAGCATCACAGCTTTTGCCATATACACCAGATACGAAGTATTGCGAAGTGGTGATAAAAGAAAATGATGTATATAGATATCAAGGCGTCTATCTTTTTGGTGAAAGTATAAAACAGGGATTAGACAGGGTGAATATCTTTAAATATAAGTCAACAGAGTATTATAACAGTTATATGGTGCGTAGAGACAGATATGATGAAGACTCTACTATTCTTAATACATTTGCTACTTCAAATAAACTTAATGGTGGATATCTTGGATTACGTTACCCAAGTAAATATAGCGTAACCCCAGAAATGATAGATTATATTGAAAATGATATTAGCAAAATAGAAAGAATATTATACTCTAAAAATTATTCAGAATTTTCCACCTACCCTAAATATATCAATGTTAATTCATTTGTTGATTACTTTTTGGTAAATGAATTTTTTGGAAATTATGATGCTGGTAATAATTCTACTTATATGTACAAGGACATAAAAGGTAAGCTATGTATAGGTCCAGTATGGGACTTTGATGGAGCAGTAGACAATTATACTGAGAAACCAATGAATGCTTCGTTAATGGCGTTTCAAACAGCACCGTGGTTTGACAGACTTGTAACAGACAAAACATTTGTATTAAAGCTTGAAAAACGCTATTCGCAACTTAGACGTAAATATCTTTCTGAAGAAAATATTATGAATAATATTGAACAAATAAAAACACATATTGGGCCAGCCCAAGAACGTGAATGGACTCGTTGGAATGAAATTAGAAAACAGCAAGATAAGTATAAGTTAAAATCATATTTTGATGAAGATGTGGACCTAATTTTTCGTGAGGTTTCAGAGTACGAACAAGATATATATAAGTTGAAAACAATTTTAAGGAAACATGGTAATGCAATTCCAAAGAGGTTAGAAATTTTGAAAGGTAGTACAATATGGTCAACAGATTGGAGTAGCAGAAAGAATTTATTAGTCATATTGGTTATTGCGTTGTTTTGTATTCCAATAATCTACATAGCTAAGGATTAAAATTAAAGGTTAATTCAATTGAACAATAGGATTAAGGGGAGTTTAAGGTTTGAAAAAATACAAAATCTCAATTATAATATTATGGTTTATTTTAACTATTCCTTTGTTTGGGTGCAATGTTTATGCAACCGATATACCCAAAAAGCTTGAGAAAGTTAGTTATTTTTTGCAAGCAATAAATACACCTTTTTGGATATGGTTTTTTAGGGTAACTCTTTGTATTTGTATGCTGGGCATATTGATAAGTTTTTTTTACTATCAAAATAAAAAAGATTGACAGCTGTTGTTGTGTGGGAGAAAATAAATGTTATTTTCAAGTATAGATTTTCTATTTTATTTTTTGCCAGTTGTAGTACTGGTTTACTATGCATTAAGTTTTTCAAGATTAGCACAGAATATATGGCTTTTTTTAACTAGTATTTTCTTTTATTCTTGGGGAGAGCCGATATATGTACTACTTATGTTGTTTTCCATTTTATTAAATGCAGTATTGGGAAGGTTAATTGAAAAAAGTCGCGACAATAAGAAAAGGGCAAAAGCATTACTTGTTGTGGCTTGTTGCTTAAATCTTGGTATACTATTTGTATTTAAATACTTAAGTTTTGTGGTGCAAAATATTAATGAAATGTTTGGAGGTAATTTTTTACCAACTATAAAACTTTCCCTGCCAATAGGTATTTCATTTTTTACTTTTCAAGCATTATCTTATGTTATTGATGTTTACTCAGGAAAGACAAAAGCAGAAAAAAGGGCGTTTTATGTTGGATTATATATTTCATTCTTTCCTCAGTTAATTGCAGGTCCTATTATTCAATATAATGACATAGCGGATCAAATTAGAAATCGTACTTCTAGCTTTAAAAAGATTTCTGTGGGATCATGTCGTTTTGTAACAGGACTAGGAAAAAAACTGTTGTTGGCAAATAATTTTGCTATAATGGCTGATAACATCTTTAATTGGTCAACCATTGGACAACAATCTTATGAAGTACCCGTAATGCTTGCATGGTTGGGCGCAATTGCTTATACATTGCAAATATTTTTTGACTTCTCAGCATATTCTGATATGGCAATCGGGCTTGGTTTAATGTTTGGATTTAAGTTTGAGGAAAACTTTAATTATCCTTATATTTCAAAGTCTATCACGGAATTTTGGCGAAGATGGCATATTTCATTGTCAACTTGGTTTAGAGATTATGTGTATTTTCCTTTGGGAGATTCGAGAGTTGAAAGTAAAGATAAAATGGTTCGTAATCTATTTATTGTATGGGTATTAACAGGTATTTGGCATGGAGCAAATTGGACATTCTTATTTTGGGGAATGTGGAATTTTATATTTATCTTAGCAGAGAGGTTCTTGCGTTACCATGAGAAAAATACACACCCAATTTTAATGCATATATATGCAATGCTTGTCGTGACATTGGGATGGGTGGCTTTTAAAGCCAATGATTTATATCAAGCTGGACAATACTTTCTTAATATGTTTGGACTCAATAATAATGGATTTTATAGCAGTTTAGCCCTTGTGTTTATAAAGGAAAATGCGTTGTGGTTAATTTTAGGAATTATATTAAGCACTCCAATTGCAAGAAAGATAAATTTGTTGCTAGTAGAACGTAAGATGTCTATGATTGGCAATGTGTACAACATTGTTTATCCAATTGCAATGACAGGGTTGTTTCTTATATGCATTGTTTACTTAGCTAGAGGAACGTACAATCCATTCATTTACTATAATTTTTAGTTTGTCGAAGGAGGTATCGATATGAAACACTTTTTCATGAAAAAGTATATATTTGCAGTAATATTTCTATTTATAGTGTTTGCCTTCGGTACTGCAAATTTTGTATATCAATTCGATGAGATGAATAAAACATTTAATAAATATGGAAAAATTACTAATCAGGATAATGTCAGAAAGCTAATTAATAAAGTTTCGGATACAGCCAATGATGAGTTGTTGGGTAAAATGGACTTTGTTGAAGCCTATGGGTATATTCAAGAATTGTTGGGTAAAAGTGAAATTGATAATTTTAGCTATGCAAAAGATAAAAATGGTTATTTAAACTATGCGAGCTTTTATAGAGAAGACGATTCTGGATTAATGCAATATGCAAAACAAATACGAAGATTAAAAGATAGTGTTGCACTTAAAGGAACTAAAACTTTATTTATTAATCCACCAGAAAAGTATGTTCCACATATTTCAGAATTTGATAGCGGGTTTCCAATTAATGATACAAACAAAACACAAGACGAATTTTTGATGTATCTAAATAATAATGATGTTCAAGCATTAGATTTACGCAAACCAATACTTGAATCGGGACTACCATATGAAAAACTTTTTTATAAAACAGACCATCACTGGACGGTTGAAGCAGCTTTTATTGCGTTTTGTGCCATAGTAGATGATATGGAGAGTCGATATGGTTTGCAACTTGATCCCGATGGTTTTTATCGTGATTTAAATAATTATGATAAATACTACTATCCTCAAAGTATGCTCGGC
>JBAQWI010000222.1:0-2265 GCA_049298835.1 Oscillospiraceae bacterium | reverse complement strand
CCTTTGGCAGTGCTTCTTTTGCCCAAGCAGCTGAAATAGAATTGACACCAACTGAACAGGCGTTTATACAGAAACACCCGGTTATTCAGCTAGGGGTTGATCCCCAATTTGTTCCGTATGAGTTCTTTGATTCTGATGGTCAATATAAGGGTATTGCTTCTGATTATATTAAACTGATTAGCGCAAGGACTGGCATAAAAATGGAGGTAAATAAGAATTTAACCTGGCCTGAAGCATATGAAAAGGCGGTAGAAAAGCAACTGGACGTATTACCTTGTATTTCCAAAACAAGAGAACGCGAACAGTTTTTTGTATTTTCTGAACCCTACTATTACTTTCAAAGGGTAATCGTTGTAAAAGATAACAATCAAACCATTCATAAATTTGAAGATTTATTATATAAAAGAGTAGCAGTCAAGAAAGACAGTTCACACCACAGTTATTTAAAGGGATTTAGTACAATCCAATTCAGTCCTTATACTACGGATCTAGAAGCTCTGAAAGCAGTTCTTGATGGCAGTGAAACTTATTTTGTGGGCAATTTAGCAACCACAAGTTATTTAATTAAAGCCAATGGATTGACGAACTTGAAATATATTGAAATCAATGAAGAGGAAAAGCAAGCACTTTATTTTGCTGTACGAGACGACTGGCCGGTGTTGGTTAGTATTATTAATAAAGGAATCAATAGCATTACTGAGGAAGAAAAGATCGCGATTAATAATAGATGGATTGGGATTGAGAACAAAGCCGATTATGGAGAGATTATTAAAGTAATTGCAATTATTAGTGTGATTATCGTTGTCATTTTTCTAGTCTCCTTGTATTGGATTATTAAATTAAAAAGAGAAGTTGCCGAAAGAATTAAAGTGCAAGAGGATTTGAAAGTCGCTAAAGAAGAAGCCGAAGTCGCCAATCAGGTCAAATCAGCATTTTTAGCCCGCATGTCTCATGAGATTAGAACGCCATTAAATGCGATTACCGGGATCGTTTATCTTCTTAAGAAGACAGATATTTCAATCACGCAAAAAATTTATTTAGATAAGATTAGCCAGGCATCTTGGAGTATGTTGGGAATTATTAACGACATATTGGATTTTTCTAAGATTGAAGCTGGAAAAATTGAGATTGAGAAAGTTGCATATAATTTAGATAAAGTATTGCAGCAAGTTATAAATATTGTTTCTCTTAAAATTGAGGAGCAAGGTATTGATTTTGATATGAATAAAGACCCAAATATTCCGGTGAACTTTATTGGCGATCCAACGAGACTGGAACAGATTTTATTAAATGTTATCAACAATGCAGTTAAGTTTACACCAATTGGGAAGGTTTCTGTTACGGTTAGATTAATTGCCAGAGAAAATGATATTTATAATATAGAATTTAGTGTTCAAGATACAGGTATCGGCATGTCAAGCGATCAATTGAATACTTTATTTAAACCTTTTGATCAAGGAGACTCCAGTATTAATAGACGTTTTGGTGGTACCGGCTTGGGATTATCAATTGTAAAAAGTTTGGTTGATATGCTGGGTGGTGAAATTCGTGTTTATAGCAGTCCGGGTGAGGGGTCAACCTTTAACATTCATCTGGCTTTGGAAGTTGATCGTGACAAAGAGGATGAGGATAAACAAAATTCAGCATCCGTTTATCTCAAAAATATAAGTGTGCTGGTATTAGAAAATAGTACCACATTTACAAATTTGCTTAGAGCTTATTTGAATTCATTTAATATGTCGGCAGATTTTGCGGAATCAGAGGATAAAGCGATACAATTGCTTAGAAAATCCTTGAACAAGAATAAACCTTATGATTTATTGATTGTTGATAACGATACGCCAAATTGTGGGGGTTTTGAATTTTTAAAAAAAATCAAAAATGATCCTTTAATAGAAATGAAACCAAAAGTGATACTAATCATTCCACTGATGAGAGAAGATCTTTTTGAGAAATTTGAGGAAAATGACATCGATTTTGGTATTGCCAAGCCAATTATAGCTTCCATTCTCTATAATGGCATAATAGAAATATTTAAGGAACAAGTATTGACGATACATAATTGCTCATCGAATGCCGATCATACTGCTGATTTCGTAGTGGACTATCCTTACCATGTTCTCATTGTAGAAGATAACAAGACCAATCAGTTTATTGCTAAATCAATTTTGGAGCAAGCTGGATTTAAAGTATCTTTAACAGATAACGGGAAAATGGGGTTTGAATATTTTGATAAACATCAACAAGAAGTGGATTTGATCCTTA
>JBAQWI010000221.1:0-2424 GCA_049298835.1 Oscillospiraceae bacterium | reverse complement strand
GTTGAGAAGATGCATCTTGAACATAAAACAAACCTTGTCTGTACTGGGCTAGTTTTTCTATGCTTCCTGTGTCCTCTAAAAGCAAACAGTTTTCAAGATAACTGTGCTCTGTTGCCTTTACTCCACGATTTTCGAGGTAACCAATTAGCTTCTCGGTGGTTGTTTTTAATGTGTTCACTCGCACTGTAAGTGGTGCTCTTTCAAGTGATGCTTTTGAAAGTTCGATTGCTGTATCAAGGTCATATTGATATTCCCACTGCGCAAAAAGCCACTTAGGACAAGAATATTTCACACTATAATGTGCAATTCTATCCGACTTGATATTGGGCAAGTCAAATTCTTTTTTATCTCGTATAAAGCCTCTTAAAACTGCATTAACAAAGGGTTTTGCACTAGCTTTTCTTGCATAAGCAACAAGCTTTACACACTCATCTACAGCCGCATTATCGGGAACGCTGTCCATATATAAAAGCTGATAAATTCCCATTTGAAGAACAATCAAGACTTCTTTGTCTAGCTTGTTCACGTGTTTTTTTGAGTATTTAGTAATAATATAATCAAGGGTGATTTTTCGCTCTAGCACACCATAAAACAAAGCTGTTGCAAAGGATTTATCTTGGCTTTCAAGTTTGTCCTCTGTAAGTGTTTTATCGAGTGCAATGTTTGAGTAAGCTTTATCTTTGTATACTGATATCAATGTATCATATGCCGATTGTCTTGATGTTTTCATTTTTTAGTCCCTATTTCTGTTTCGCAGTAAGATTAACCTTAACAAGTTTGCAATTGCAACAATTAATGCCGCTACATATGTCAAAGCTGCTGCTGACAGCACTTTTTTTGCGCCTGCTAGTTCTTCACCATCAAGGAGCATATCCTCGTCAAGTGTCTTTATTGCACGACTACTCGCATTAAATTCAACTGGCAATGTTACAAGTTGAAATATTACGACTGCTGAGAAAAGTATAATTCCTACACCAGTAAGCAGTTGACTTCCCATAGCGATACCTATAATAGCAAGTGGAAGTGCAATGCTTGAGCCAATATTTGTAACTGGAATTAATGCCGCACGAATTTTTATCGGCGCATAGTTTGTAGCATATTGAACTGCGTGTCCAACCTCATGGGCGGCAACCCCTATCGCTCCAACAGATGTGGAGTTATAAACAGTGTCAGACAAACGAATGACATTTTGGCGAGGATCATAGTGGTCTGAAAGAGTTCCAGCCACACGTTCAATCGCAACGTTTTGTAATCCATTTCTGTCAAGAATTTGCCTTGCTACCATAGCGGCGGTGTTTCCTCGTGAAGTCTTAAATTGGTTATATTTATTGAATGTTGATTTCACCTTAATTTGTGCCCACAAAGCAATTAACGCTGCTGGAATTACCAGCATCAAATAATATTGGTCCATATAAAAAAGACCCATTTTCTATACCCCCATCGCAGTTAATTTTTCCCCTATGGGAACCTGTTTGCCTCTTAAAAAATCTGCTCCACTCATTCGTTTTGAATTATCATATTGAACATTAACTAATTTTATTGCTGTATCATTACCACAAGCAACGATGAAATTTTTATTGTCTATGATGCTCCCGCATTCAGCCTTTTCACTAATTGCAACGATTTCGCTTTTGTATATCTTCAAGCGTTTTCCCTGTAAACAGGTGATTGCGCAAGGCCAATCAGACAATCCTCTGATAAGATTATGCACTTGCTTTGCATCTTTTGAAAAGTCAATATTAGACATCTCTTTGGATAACATTGGTGCATGGGTAGCCTTAGTATCATCTTGTTTTATAGGGTTTAATCTACCCTCTTTTAATTCAATCAGTGTTTCTGATAAAACTTCTGCACCAAGCAACGACACTCTGTCATAAAGTTCAGATGCAGTTTCATTTTCACCTATTGGAGTTTCAGCTTTTAGGAGCATATCGCCCGTGTCAATCCCCTCACCCATATACATTGTAGTGACACCCGTCACCGTTTCACCGTTTAGTACACTCCATTGGATTGGACCTGCTCCACGATATTTGGGCAAAAGTGAGCCATGAACATTGATGCAACCATACTTTGGAATATCCAAAATTGCCTTAGGCAAAATCTTGCCATATGCCACAACTACAATCAAATCTGGATTTAGTGATTGAATTAGTTCTTTTGCTTCATCATTCCTTAGGCTTTTCGGCTGAAAGACCTCAATTTGATTGAATACTGCAAGTTCCTTAACAGGAGGGAAAGCAAGCTTATGACCCCTACCTTTTGGCTTATCGGGTTGGGTAAAAACCCCAACGATGTTGTATTTTTCTTCGATAAGCCTTGCAAGACAGGGCACTGCAAAATCAGGCGTGCCCATAAAAATTATATTCACAGATTATCTCCTCTTGCATTTCTTTTTCGGCTCTTCTATTTCATACAGTTCTATAG
>JBAQWI010000220.1:0-2338 GCA_049298835.1 Oscillospiraceae bacterium | reverse complement strand
GTACTATAATTAGGAAATGCAAGTCCTTGAACGGCATCAGCATTAAATTCGTCAAAACAATCATATTTCCCACATGGACCACATTAGGTCTATAGTTGAAAGTAGTATTTTTTTTTATTTTGACACAAAATCAAATTATTGTTACAAATATGACAACATCTATAAACCATTAATTTTACGCCCAAGGCTACCAGAGGGCAAATGCCATCGAGCTGGCCACCTATAACATATCATAAATGCAATTATATTTCATTATGCAGTAGAATACGAAGAAGAAAAAAAAAACAATAAAAGAAAAAAAAACAGAAAAACAGAAACAGTGCGAGTGCGACAAAGAGAGAAATAAATTCCTGTAAAGAAACACAAATTTAAAACTTAGCACATGTCTGAGCATTAATTATTGGTGGTTTACAAGTTTGTGTATAAAATTTTATGAACTCTCCTTTTAAATATTGTTAAGCTCCTGATTTGTCTGATCGATCTGGGGATCAGATTCCATAATTTAGGGCCCTCAATTTTTATGCTTCTCTGCCCAAAACTTGTTGTAACAACAGCTTTGTGCAGAGAGCCGCTGTTTCTCGTATCATGAGAATGAATATCGGAATTTAATAAAAAATAATTATTAAAGACAGTGGGTAAATCATTTTTACAGTAAACAAATTTATGTACCAATTGAATTAATTTGAATTCCCTCAATAATTTTACAGGCATAGTACCAAACGATTTATAGAGATGTGAATTTGGTGTTAGTAAGGGCTTATTTTGAAGGATCCGCAAGATTTTGTTATTTATTTTTACAAGTGGGTCAAGGTAAGTAACGCAGGTACTGCCATAAATTTCAAGGCCAAATATTATGTGAGAATTTATTAAAGAATAGTAGAGCAATCTTAAAGTTACTTTAGTTAGTGTGCATCTTAGCTTTTAAAATATTCCACAGTATTTCCTAATCTTTGCAACCAAATTATCAATATGTTCAATAAAAGATAATTTGTCATCTAAGGTAATTCCTAAATATTTACAACTTCGGACCTTTAAAATTTGCTTGCCATTCATATGCAAACTAAGATGTGAATCACAAGTTTGGACAAAATTCGATTTTTTAAAAATTATGTATTGAGTTTTTTCAACATTCACACAAAGTTTGTTACTTTTAAGCCAATCATTCATCTGTTGAAGAGCCTCATTAGCACTAGCATATAACGCATCAATATTTTTTTGAAATAAAAATACATTTGTATCATCTGCAAATAGTTTGATGCTAGTATTTGGTGCAGAATTTTGTAAATCGTTCACATATACCAAAAACAATAATGGCCCCAGGACCGAACCTTGAGGGACACCACAATTTATATTACATATTTCGGATTTTATTCCACCAATAGTAACGTATTGTTTACGGTTAGATAAATAGCTAGAGAACCATTTATAGGCTGGACCTCTTATCCCCACATTATATAACTTTTCAAGCAGAATACTATGGTTTACACTATCGAAGGCTTTTTGTAGATCAAGAAAAATTCCCATAGAATAATAATTTTCATCCATTTTTTTATAAAGTTCATCTGTTATTTCTATGAGAGCTAGAGTGGTAGAATGTCCCTTCCTAAATCCAAACTGATATTTAAATAGAATATTATTTTTAATCAGAAAGTTATAAATTCTACGATACATTAACTTTTCAAGTATTTTATCAAAAATGCTCAGCATTGAAATGGGCCGATAATTTCCTGTGCTAGTTTTCTCGCCCTTTTTATAAATTGGTATAACTTTTGCAATTTTTAGTGAAGAAGGAAAAACACCTGTCTCAAAACTCAGATTAAAAATAAACAACAAAGGATTGATTAGTCTATTTTTACAATCCTGAATAATTTTAGGGCCAATTTCATCAGGTCCAGCAGACTTATGCAAATTTAATTCATTTATTGTATTTAGAAGTTCCTGCCTACAAATTGGCTCCAAGAACACACTTTTACAAATATTGTTGTTCAAATATTTTTTAAACGATATGGTACAGGGTCCAACATATGTAGCTATCTTTTCCCCAACGTTACAGAAATAATCATTCAAAGCATTACAAATATTTGTGGTGTCAGTTAAAGTTTTGTTATCAATAATAATTTTATTTATAAAAGATTTATTTTTCCTATTTGCTTTGGATACTGAGAAAATTTTGTTTATTTCCTGCCAAACTTGTTTGGTATTATTCGCACATTTTGTAAAAACGTTTTTATAATAATCATCCTCGCACTGTTTTACAACTGCTTTATAAATTTTTAGGTAGTTTTTATAATTAAGAAGATCGTTTACATTATGATTTTTGATCCACTTTCTATAGAGT
>JBAQWI010000219.1:0-6439 GCA_049298835.1 Oscillospiraceae bacterium | reverse complement strand
AATATTTAAAGCCTCGTATCAATTGATACGAGGCTTTAAATATTTACACCGATTTAATATCCGAACTATCATAGACCAAAAATTTGATATCCCTAAACTCATTTTCGAGCATTGCTTTGAGGGGCGTTAAAACTACAGCCTCAGTTTCATAATGTCCAGCAACAAAAATTTGTATCCCTGCATTTTGCGCATAAGAATAGATGTGATGCTTCACCTCTCCAGTGATATATGCGTCATATTTTTTGCTCGCATAAAGAAAATCGCTCCCCTCGCCGCCTAACACTGCAACAGTTTTGATTTCCCTGTCACAATCAGTGAAAGTCACCACTTTGGCAAAAAGCTTTTCTTTGATAAGACAAGCAAGCTCATTACATGACATTGCTCGTGGCAACTTCCCTACCCTGCCGATGTTATACTCATTTTCAAAAGACACTATATCAGTTAACAAAAGACGGTTTGCAAGGGTATCATTGACACCATCTGCAGCCAAATCAAGGTTTGTATGGGCGCAAATGACAGCAATGTTACTTTGTATCAGTTGATAGACAATGTCATCTGCTATCACTGACTTTATTGGGTCAAAAATGACTGGATGATGGGTTATGATTAAGCTTGCATTATTTTGTTTTGCAAAATTCAAAACCGATACCGTCATATCGAGGGCAATGACACAAGATGAAACTTGATTTTCTTTATCCCCGACAAGTATTCCACAATTGTCAAAAGGAAGTGCTGTGTTAAAAGGTGCAATACTGTCGATAAAATCATATATCTTTGCCACTGTATTCATTTATTTTTCCTCCAACAGTTGTTTAATTTCATCTGCAAGCTTTTCGCAATCGTCAGCTAATTCGGCCTTTTCACTAGATTTTTTCAAGCCGTCTGCCATTTTTTTTTGCTTATTGAACTGATGCATAATATATTTTTCACTTGCATCAGACTTATGATTTGAAATTTTTCCTACCATAGAAAACAGCGGTGAAATTTCAACTACGCTACCGGTATATTGCACTAACATTACCGTGTAGACATGGTTTTTATCTATCACAGGTGTTTCTGATATAATCTCATAGCCGTTTTCATAAAGTGATTTTCTGAGGTATGGAGCATTCGTCATTGGCTGTAATATAAATCGCTTATCACTTGATTTTGTATAGCTTGAGCTTAGAATGATACTCATTATAAGCTCCCCACCCATTCCACAAATGATGATATCCTGTGCCTGATCAGAACTAATGTTTTGAAGTCCATTAGACTGTATCACTTCAATTTTCCCTGTTAGGTTATGCTCCTTTATTGTTCTTTTGGCAGCATTTAGAGGTTTTTCATTGATATCACAAGCAACAATGTGCTCTGTGATTTTATTCTCATAAAGGTATACCGCAAGATATGCGTGGTCCGTTCCAACATCTACACAATTGCAGTCACTCCTCACATAGGAGGCGGCTACTTTTAGTCTTTTATCAAGCATCTAACTGCTCCTCACCATAGTCCTTTTTCAGACAATCCATTGTAATTTTCGCGAAAATTGCAGTTACAATCTGCGTTAAAACAAGAATAGCCAAGCTTAATACTGACCAGAAACCACCGTCAGGCATTATCATAATAAATACAATACCCGAGATTCTGCCAGCGTTTTTGTACCATTCGGTTACTGCAAAGGTTTCATTTTTGAGTTCTTTTGCATAAGGAACCTTGTCAAAAACAGTGTATAGCGTTGTTGTTACGGGATTCACCATAAATACGCTAAGCATTGCGTTTGCAATAGATAACATCAAAACTGTAACCGTATTCAGCTCAATAAAGAGTATCGTGGTGATAATTGTTAGCAATATAGTTGCAATTGCCATATATCGGATACGGTTGCTTGGACGTGAAATTTTGCTTGCAATAACACAAGCTATCATTGATGTTCCACCTACCAAAAAAGTATTTATTCCGACAAGCCCCTCACTTTTAACAATCGAAAACAGTAAAACATTTAAAAAAAAGCTAAATGCGCCCTCACGAATACCCTTAAAAAAGTCCATATGTATGACAAAGAACCATACTTTTTTTGTATACGTGTTTTTAATCAGCCTAAAAAATTGGCTTTTTTTATGGTCTGGCTGTTCTACATCAAGCCTTGTAACTAGATAAACTGCAACTCCAGCAACCAAAAACAGAATTGCAAACATAACATAATAGCCTGTGAAGCCCGCGAATGCACCTATTGTATAACCGCAAGCAAGTGGCATAATTAATGAAACAAATCCTCCACAGACTCCTATAAAATTCATAGCCACATCACGTGTATCGTCTGTGCTATACTTCATTAGCGAGTCAAAATAAATAATCCAGTAAAATCCTGTAGCGATTCCGTGGGTGGCTGCAACAACTGGATAGAAAATGTCGAGTGTATTCATAAAAACAAGCACCAAAAGATATGTTATCATTGACATTCCTACACCAATGAAAATAATCTTTTTATTGGTCAACTTGCGCATTAAAATTGCCGCCGCCACCATAGCGATGGAAACAAACGAAAAATGGACAATGTTATATTGCAAAGCAATATTATCGTCAGTAGAAACCCTCATTAATAGGGTGTTTACAAACACCATAGTTGTACTCGTTGCAAGGAGATATACTACGTGCATGAGCGCGAATTTTCTAAACTCTGTGGTTAATCTATCCACGCCAAGCCCAAAAAATAAGCTGGATTTTATCCTTTTAAAAACTCCTGTAATTTTTGCCATTTTGTATCCCCTTGTATAAAAAATATAGTAATCGTCCGAAGATTTCCTCGGACGATACCTTTTTTTACTATTAATTTGTAATAAGTGTCTACTATTTTTTATGAAATATGTGCGTTCAGTTTATTAATAAGTTCCTCAACATCAACGCCATGCACTTGACAAGCTTCCTCGATTGATTCGCCCCTTGACGAAGGACAACCTAAGCAATGCATTCCCATTGCTAAAAAATACTCTGAAGTTGTTTTATCAAAGTCCAAAATATCACCAATTATTGATGAACGTTCTATAGTCATTTTCAAATCCCCTTTTTTTACTTTTCTATACCGCTATTATACCCATAAATTTTATAATTTGCAATAGAAATCTCAAATTAACACACCCTATTTTATAGTAGCTTTGTGAAAAATCTTCTTACCCTTTTTTATAACAATACCGTTTTGTAATTGCTCTTTAGAAACTGTTAAATTTGTATCTTCTACCTTAATGTCATCAAGACAAACGCCACCACCTTGTACCAAACGTCTTGCGTCTGCATTTGATGGACATAATTTTGTCTTAACCAAAAGTGATAAAATGCCGATTGAGCCGTCTACTAGGTCATCTTCTGTTAGCGTAGTTGAGGGCATATCAATGCTATTTGCTCCAGCTACAAAAAGTGCCTTTGCAGTTTCCATTGCTTTTACTGCTTCTTCTTCGCCGTGAACAAGTTTTGTCACTTCAAAAGCCAAACGCTCTTTGACTGGGTTTAATCCACTACCTGTAATCTGCTCCATCTCCTCAATTTCCTCGATAGGAACAAAGGTGATTAGCTTTAGGCAGTTGATTACGTCAGCATCATCAACGTTTCTCCAGTATTGGAAGAACTCATATGGTGAAGTTTTGGTTGGATCAAGCCACAATGCTCCCTTTTCAGTTTTACCCATTTTCTTGCCCTCTTTAGTCGTTAAAAGAGTAAATGTCATACCGAAAACTTGCTCATCTTTGACACGGCGAACAAGGTCAACTCCACCTAAAATGTTGCTCCATTGGTCATCTCCACCAAGCTCTAGTTTACAGCCGATAGTTTCGTTTAGATGCAAGAAATCATAGCTTTGCATCAACATATAGTTAAATTCTAGAAAGGAAAGTCCCTTTTCAAGACGTGATTTAAAACACTCAGCAGATAACATTCTGTTTACTGAAAAATGCACACCTACGTCACGCAAGAACTCAATATAATTCATATTTTTTAGCCAATCGCCATTTCTAACAATCAACGCTTTGTCATCTGAAAAGTCTATAAACTTAGACATTTGCATTCTAAAGCACTCTGCATTATGCTCAATTTGCTCTACTGTAAGCATCTTTCTCATATCTGTTTTTCCTGTTGGATCGCCGATTAAAGTAGTACCTGTTCCAAGCAATGCCACAGGACGATGTCCTGCATTTTGCATATGTTTCATTACAATTAACTGTAGGAAATGTCCAACGTGCAAACTGTCTGCCGTTGCGTCAAATCCGATGTAGAAAGTCACTCTTTCGTTGTTCATTAACTCCTCAATTTGATCCTCGTGTGTTGATTGAGCGATGAGCCCTCTTCTTTTTAATTCTTGAAATACTGTCATAATATCCATTCTCCTTTAAATAAGTTTAGGATAGGGGGAAATAAAAAGTCCTCTATCCCTGTTACGGAATAGAGGACGAATAAATCGTGTTACCACCTCAATTTGTTGCCACCTCACGATAGACAACCTCTTTGTCTGTCAAACAACAGACAACGCACTATAACGGGTGTTCCCGATGGAGCTTTGCAACTTCTAAAGTTGGTTCTTCTCCACAGCTCAAAGATGTATTCACAACTTATTTTCTCACACTTTTTCACCAATCAAGTGCTCTCTAAAAAGAAAATAAAATGCTACTTGTTCTTTTCACAGCTATTGTGATATATCTTAGCACAGTTAAATTTTATTGTCAATAGGTTACTTAAGACATCATCATTATATTCAAAACTATGACAAACCCACCTACAATACGTGTTGTAATCTTGGTTGTTTTAATGCTCCATGACTCAACGCTGGTTGTTGAGCTAAATGGACAAATCAAGAATGTTAGTCCCAATATAAAACCTAGGACAACAGCATAACCTATTGGTATATACCCCAAAAATGCCGTAAAGACCATAATCGCATACAATATTAAAATTACTATAAAAATAGGCATAGCACGATGACTTAACTTAAAAAAACTGTCAGCTTTTTTAAAGCATTCCTTACTACAACAAGAATACTGTTTTGATACATCAATTTTCTTATTGCCTGTTTTCACAGGCAATCTCACTTCGGTTTCCTTATTACAATAAATACATCTACTCATAATATGCCCTTCTTTTATGTTAATTTGCGTTTATCATTGCCTTTGCATTTTCAAGCATTAAATCAGTAATTTGATCAGTTGACATAATCCTTGCTACCTCATCAACTCTTCCATCATAGTCAAGTTTTGTCACATTTGTGAAGGTACGCTGTGCATCGCTATCCTTTTTAATCAAATAATGATGGTCTGCAAGCGCCGCAATTTGTGCTAGGTGTGTCACTGTGATAATCTGCCTTGTAGTGGCTGCTTGTTTGAGTTTTAGCCCAATTTTTTGTGCCGCACGACCACTAACGCCTGTGTCAATCTCATCAAAAATGAGAGTTTGAATTTCATCTTTATCAGCAAGGGTGTTTTTAATTGCAAGCATAATACGTGAAAGCTCACCACCTGATGCAATCTTTGCAATCGGCTTTGGAGGCTCGCCCTTGTTAGTTGAAATGAGGAACTCAACGTTATTCTGCCCCTTGGAGTTTGGCTTAACGTGCTCAATTAAAACCTCAAGACAAACATTAGGCATATCGAGAAAAATCAACTCGGAAGTCACATATTTTATGAAGCGTTCAGCTGCCTCTTTGCGTTGCTCGGTTATTTTTTTTGCAAGTGAAAGCAGCTTTGCATATTCTTTTTTTCCACTTTCATCAAGTTCTAATAGATGTTGCTCGCAAAGTTCAAGTGTGGAAAGTTCCTCTTTGGCATTCACGCAATACTCCAATATTTTCTCAACAGAGTCACCATAGTTTCGCTTTAGTTTATGTATTTCATTAATTCTAGCCTCTATACTATCAAGGTAATTTTGATTGAACTCAAAGCTGTCGAGTTTGTTGTAAATTTCTTCGGCTATTTCTTCAAGTTCTGCACTGATTCCCTCGAGCCTCGTGCAGATTTCCTCTACTGGCTCATAAAACTCACTTGCTCTTTGCGCAGACGAGGTGGCAAATTTAGCCAAATCAACCGCACCACCTTCGCCATTATCGCCAAATAACGCGTTGTGTGCAAGCGAGAGAGATTCAATAATTCTAGCAGAATTTCTAACCTCATTACGTTTTGCCTCAAGTTTTGTATCCTCACCTAGACTAAGTTCTGCCCCAGTGATTTCGTCCACTTGATAGGTTAACAATTCTATTCGCTCTGCCTTATCGGTTTGGCTTGTAGATGCTTTTTTCATCTCACGTTTTATCTGTACCACGTTTTTGTAGCACTCTAAATATTCCTCGAGCAGTACTGAAAAATCTCCATACTTATCCAAAATATCAATGTGCTTTTCAGGCGACAGCAACACTTGATTGTCGTGCTGACCGTGGATATTGATAAGTTCTGTTCCTATTTCTTTTAATAAGGAAACATTGACA
>JBAQWI010000218.1:0-2858 GCA_049298835.1 Oscillospiraceae bacterium | reverse complement strand
AAAACAGGGTTACAACGGCGATTTAACTTCAAAACAAGCTGGTTCAGTAGGTGGTCAAATGGTTAAAAAAATGATCGAGGCTTATGAAAATTCAGTAAAATAGTTAAGAGATAAATCGAGGATTACGAAAATTCGGTTAAAGAGTTAATTTCACTTAATTGTGATAACATAAGAACCTGCCAGATTATTCTGACAGGTTCTTATTGATTTATTTGAGTATTTACTTATTTACCGAAAATTGTTTTTACTAGATTTAGCTTTTATCATTTTTGGGTGCTTTGACATTTGCAAGGGGAGTGCTTTTTGCTGCATTTTCAAGCTGTGTATTTGAAATATGGGTATATATTTCGGTAGTACCTAAGTTAGCATGCCCAAGAATTTCCTGTAATATTCTAATATCAACACCACCATTTTGATACATTATAGTAGCAGCTGTATGGCGAAGCTTATGCGTAGAAAACCCGTAGTTATTTAATCCGGATTTTTTTAAGTTATCGTCAATTATCTGCTGAACACGACGTGCACCAATTCTAGTACCATTTCTTGTTAAGAACAAGGCGCTTTTATGAGCAGGGTTGATGAAATTAGAGTTCCTATAGGTAGTATAGGTGGCCAATGCTTCAATGCAAGCATCATTTATATATATAATTCGTTCTTTATTACCTTTACCAAGTAATCTAATTCGATTATCACTAATATCGCTCAAGCTTAAACCAACTAACTCTGAAAGACGCATTCCACAGTTTAGAAATAGGGTAATAATACAATAATCACGTTCTTTAAAATCACCACTTACATTTCTTAATAAATCTAAACACTGTTCAAGGTTTAAATACTTTGGTAGTGATTTTTTTATGTTAGGAACCTCTAATTCAGTCATTGGATTATATGCAAGTAAATTTGCCTTTTTAGTCAGATAATTGAAAAATGAACGAATGCTAGAAACCTTTCTTGAGCGTGTAACAGCTGAGTTGCTACGATTAGATGAAACATAATGCAAGAATTCGTATACATCAGAAAGTGTTATCAATTTAATAATATCAATGTCAATGTTGTTGATTTGAATTTCTTTAAATACTGAATCTTTATTGACTAATGAATTATGTACGTTGATAAAACGAAAAAACGTCCTTAGATCAATGTAATAACCGTCAACGGTACGCATAGAGCGTCCTTTGATAGTTTGCAAATAAAAAAGGAAGTCCCTTAGGATTTTAGGACAATCTCTGTAATCGCTAATTTTAGCCATAATGTTGTTTCATTTTACTATCCTATTTCGCTAAATATTTATTTAGCGAAATAGGATAGTAAATCCCTTCCATATAAATTAATAAATCCGTCTTATCAATTGAGTTCTTTGTATTGAAATAGCCCATTACCAATATAACTATATAAGTAATGGGCTATTATACTTGTTATTGAGTTATTAATCTAGTTAAAATCTCTTTCATAATAACCGGATTACCTTGACCTTTGGTAGCTTTCATACATTGTCCTAAAAGAAATCCAAAAGCATTTGTCTTACCATTGTTGTAATCTTCAACAGATTTCACATTGCTATCGAGTACTGATTTTACAATAGACTCTAGTTCATCTTGGTTAGAGTTCTGCACAAGTCCTTTTTGCTCAACAATTTGTTTTGGAGTTTTATCGCAAGTAAGCATCTCATCAAAGACCATTTTTGCAGTTGAATTTGAAATCTTAGATGCCTCAATTAGTTCTAATAATTCCACTAGCTTTTTAGCTGTAATATTTGTATCATGAAGTTCGACATTTTTCTCATTTAGATATTTAGATATGTCACTTAAAATCCAATTACAAATGATTTTTGGAGAACATTTATTTAAGGCAACACTATCTTCAAATAATTTTGACTTTTCAATTATGTCCACTAACATTGTTGCATCAACTTGGCTTAAAGAATACTCATTAACATATCTTGCAATTTTTACGTTGGGCAACTCTGGGATTGAGTCCTTAATTCTAGCCACATATTCATCATCAAGTACAATTGCTAGCAAATCAGGTTCGGGGAAATATCTATAATCATGAGCATCTTCTTTAGATCTAAGTGTAAAGCTCTGCCCTTTTACATCATCCCAACGACGTGTTTCCTGATTAATTACGCCACCGTTTTCCAAAATTTCAATTTGACGCTTAGCCTCATATTCAATTGCTCTAACAGCACCGCTAAAAGAGTTTACATTTTTCATCTCACAGCGAGTTCCAAATACAGTTGTACCTTTTTTCATAACAGAAACGTTTACATCACAACGAATTGAACCTTGCTCCATCTTACAATCTGAAATATCAAGATATTGCAAAATAGATTTTATTGTATCAAGATAGGCTTTTGCTTCTTTTGAATTTCTCATATCTGGTTCAGATACAATCTCAATTAACGGAACACCACAACGGTTGAAGTCAACCAAAGAGCCAGAAAAACTTTCGTTATGTAATAGTTTTCCAGCATCTTCCTCAATGTGAATTCTGGTAACCCCTACCCTTTTTCCAACTCCCTCAATGAGTAGATCTACATAGCCATTTTCACACAACGGGATATCAAACTGAGAAATTTGATATGCTTTAGGCAAATCGGGATAAAAATAGTTCTTTCTATCCTGTTTGCAAACTTGATTTATGCTACAATTTAGAGCATAACCCATTTTCACAGCATATTCAATTACCTTTTCGTTTAAGGTTGGAAGTGTACCAGGCATACCTACACAAATAGGACAACACAGTGTATTTACTTCAAGCCCAAACTCGTTTTTGCAGCTACAGTATATTTTTGATTTAGTTGAAAGCTCCGCATGAACCTCCAAACCAATGACCATCTCATAACCCATTGTATTAAT
>JBAQWI010000217.1:0-2348 GCA_049298835.1 Oscillospiraceae bacterium | reverse complement strand
GGGAAAGTCCGATTTGTTCCTTGAATTTTTGCTTAAAACGGGAAACCGATAGTCCGCTAACCCCTAAAAGTTCATCCATGTCAATTACTTCTTTGATGTGGGTTAAAATATATTGTTTTGCACAATCAATATCCTTAGTTAGGGTATGTACAGTTGCGTTTGATTCAAGCAGACTCAAAAGGCAGTAGATAAAAAGGGAATGTCCTTTGATTTTATCTGCGGTATTGTTGTTGCATAGCAGTTCAAATGACTCCAAAAATAAGCTTATCAATCTGCGTGGTAATGGAAGTTGACGTGCGTTAAAGTTAATAAGCAGATTGTATAGGTGAATTGCCTCACGTTCTGGTAAATCAAGAAAATCTTTGGTTGTTGCAACGTCGATTTGAAACCACAAAATTTCGTTGACGGATTGGGGGCTTTGACCACTCGAATGAATTTCGTTTGGCATGGTGAAAAACACATCTCCACCATAAAGGGTATAGCAAACGTCGCTTGCGGTATATCGTTGGATGCCATCGACCACAATGACAAATTCAAGTTTGTCTTTATGATAGTGGCTAATTAATGGCAGTTCAGCTTTGTTGTTGGTGGCGTGTCCGAAGGTAGCAAGCGAGTTTATCCAAGTTTGTTCTCTGAGTAAAATGGTGCGGCATTTTGTTTTCACATATTCGTCTCTTAAGAGTACCGCTTTATTTGAAGTGTCGATATACTCGTCCTCCTTTAACAATATTGTATGATGTATAAAATTTAATGCTTTTAATACATCTTCTATGATACAATTTTTTTAATGAAAAGTAAACTGAAAGGGGCAAAAAACATTATGACTTCAAGAGAAATTGTACGTTCAGCCTTAGAGTTTAAAAACCCACCCAGAGTTCCAAGAAATATGTGGGTTTTACCATGGGCTAATATTTACCATAAAGGCGCAGTTGAGAGGATAGAAAAGGATTTCCCAAACGATTTTGATGGACCACATGATTGCTTTAGGGAATATCCTAAAACCGAGGGAGATGCCTGTAAAATTGGAAGATATGTTGATGAATGGGGTTGCATTTTTACCAATGTGCAGGATGGCGTTATCGGTGAGGTGAAAAACCCTATCATCATTGACGAGGATTGGGAGGATGCAGACAATGTCCGTTTCCCAATTGAGTGGCTGACAGTTATTCCAGAGGTTGTCAACGAGCAGTATAAAAACAGCGATAAGTGGTTTAACTGTGGTTGCTGCCCAAGACCATTTGAGCAATTGCAATATCTTCGAGGAACTGAAAATCTTTATATGGATCTAATGGTAAAGCCACCAAAAATGATGGAGTTTATTGCCAAGATGCATCAGTTTTATTGTGAGATTTTAACCATATGGGCGCAAACAGATGTTGACGGATTAAATATCATGGACGACTGGGGTGCACAACGTTCTCTACTGATAAACCCTAGTATATGGCGTGAAATATTCAAACCAATGTATCAAGATTATGCAGATATTGCACATAAATATGGTAAGAAGCTGTTTATGCACTCGGATGGATATATTTTAGAGATTTACCCTGACTTAATTGAAATTGGAATTGACTGCCTTAACTCACAAATATTTTGTATGGGGGTCGAAAATCTCGAGCAGTATGCAGGTAAAATCTGTTTTTGGGGTGAAATTGACCGTCAACACATACTTGCATTTGGTACAGAACAAGAAGTTGAGGATGCTGTAAATCTTGTTCATAAGCACTTATGGAAGAACGGCGGTTGTATTGCACAGCTTGAGTTTGGTGCAGGTGCAATACCTGAAAATGCTCACAAGGCATTTAAGGTGTGGAACAAACTTAAATAAATTGTTTGAGAATATTAAATATTGATAAACTATTTTAAAACTCATTGCAAATTACAAATAATAAAGATATAATGAGCACATTGGAATAAAATTACATTACTAGGAGGAATATATTATGCGTAAATTACAAATAGTAGATGAATTTAGACAAGAGGCGGCAACTTCTGTTTTTACAAAGACACAAGCAATGGCAATTACTATTAGATTACTTCAACTTGAGTTGGCAGAGCCAGACAATACTTTGGAGGATATTAGTTTGTTAACCGTGGCATTACAACGTTTTAATTTTAGTTATCTTGATGTAAATACAACAAAAATTGATGAGATTCTAGATGCAGCAAATGTTGCTAGACTGAAGTCAACTGATATTCTTTCAGCAATTGATTCTATATTGTTTGATGTAAAATAGAATTAGAAATAACTTTAATATAAGAAATCGGAGCAGAAATGCTCCGATTTCTTATATTAAAGTTACAATTACCGTGGGACAACATACAAATTAAATTACACACATATATAT
>JBAQWI010000216.1:0-2565 GCA_049298835.1 Oscillospiraceae bacterium | reverse complement strand
CCACACAACAGCAATGCTCCACCCGAGCAAAACAGAAGCGAAGACAAGCGAGAGGAAAGTCAATGGTAAGCTGTGGTCGAAATCGTGGAGAGAACAGGACAGAAGTCAATGATTAAGGAGGGAAAAGATGAGTTTTAAGACCAGAAACTAGAATCTGGCGAGGCGCTGACATTTTGTATAGGCTATGTAAGCTGCTCACATTTGGTATGTCCTATGTGAGCCGAGCCAGAATTCCCAATCCGCGTAATTGAATCTATTATGAGTCAAAAGCGGCTTAATCTATTCTTCTAACATGTATAAGCAAGACCTCCTTACAAAAAATATGACCCTACTCGAGAAGTACAAAAAATATAAAAATAAACTTACCACTATAATCAGAACGTGTGAAAAAAATTATTTTTCAAATAAACTCAATCAATTGAAGGGAAATATGTCTAGGACCTGGCAGCTCTTGAACAAAATGACAAATAGAAGTAATGCAGATCACAAGATTACTCATCTCGAGGTGAACAACAAGACCATTGTCAATCCTACTGAAATTGCTGAGCAATTTAATAATTTTTTTGTTAATATTGGACCAGAATTGGCCAAGAAAATACCGCATTCAATCAAAAAGCCAAAAGCCTTTCTCAAGGGTGATTTCTCTGATTCAATATTCTTATCTCCAACTACTACCGAAGAAGTTTATGACATTATTTTAAACATGAAAAATTCAACATCCACAAGTCATGATAATATTCCAGTCAAAATTGTTAAATTCTGTGGGAAAGAGCTGTCAGAGGTTTTGGCTCATGTCAACAATGAATCTATGCAAGACGGCAAATGCCCTGATTCCTTGAAAATTGCTAAAGTTGTTCCCATCTACAAAGCTGGTGATGCTCTAACTGTTTCTAATTATAGACCAATCTCTATTTTGCCAACTTTCTCTAAGATCACTGAAAAAATAATATACTCTAGATTAAACAGATATCTCACTGACCATAATATCCTGCATCAAAACCAATTTGGCTTTCGTTCTAAGTTATCAACCAGTATGGCTCTGCTTGAGCTGATTGACAAACTAACTAAGGCAGTTGATGAAAAGCAAATAACTATTGGTATCTTTGTAGACCTAGCGAAGGCCTTCGACACGGTTGACCATGACGTGCTCATAGACAAGCTGCAGTTTTATGGAATAAGAGGTGTTGCTCTTGACTGGTTTCGGAATTACCTGACAGACCGGAAGCAATTTGTTTCTATTAATAAATTTGACTCAAGGCTTTTGCCTATAAAATGCGGAGTCCCACAGGGTTCTATTCTTGGGCCAATTCTGTTTTTAATTTATATTAACGACCTAAATTATATTTCAAAAGTTTTAAATACAATAATGTTTGCTGATGACACTAACTTGTTCTTGACTGGCAGGTCGCTCTTGGAATTAGAGAAGCAGATGAATGATGAATTAATTATCATCAATGATTGGTTTCAAGCCAACCTTCTCTCACTCAATATCTCTAAAACATCTTATATCATATTTGGCAATAAATCTTTCCAAGACGTAAAACTACACATACATAATTTTAATCTGATCAGACAGTATGAAACTAAATTTTTAGGGGTTATCCTTTCAGCTAATTTATCTTGGAATAAACATGTTGAGATTATTCTATGTAAGGTCTCGAAAAACATTGGTATCATTTGTAAAGTCAGACATTTGTTGCCACGTGAACTTACCATCATGTTATACAAGACTCTTGTTGAGCCATACATTAGTTATTGCAATCTGGTCTGGGCACTTCCTCGAAAAACGGTATTACTAGATAGAATCTTCAAACTGCAAAAAAAGTATTGCCGTATACTTACCTTCTCGGGTTTCACAGCTCATTCAAGTCCACTTTTTGCTGAGTTAAAACTCTTATCAGTTTATAATATATACAAATATCAAATGGGAATCTATATGTATAAAATTATTAATAACTCTATTCCTACTCTTGGTCATCATACTTTCAAAACAAACTCTCAGGTACATAATTACAACACTCGCCAAAAAGAAAAATTGCACATAGAGTTCTCTAGGACTACAATGCGCCAGAACACCATGACACATCAGGGTGTGCAACTATGGAACGGTTTGTCTGACGAGCTAAGATCTGCACCCTCGTGCAATATTTTTAAGAAGCTTTATCGATTAACTTTAGAATAATTATATAATAAAGACTGTTGTTGATTGTACTGCTGCTGCTTCGTGGATTTTTCGAATTTCATCTGCCTATTGGACTGGGTTTGACCACCCCTCACTTTCCTTGGATCACTTGTTTTTTCTTGGGTCAAGATTGCGGGTGTGATTTCTGTTCTTTCTCTTTTTTTTTCTTTTTTTTTTAGAAATGCGCTTCTTTTCTTTTCTTCTCTCTTCTTTACTCTACAAACAATATACTTTTATAAATTTAACTTTATATAGATATATGTAATATATATGTAATATATATATATGGGGGGTCATGCCTTACAAGCTATGCTTTTTATGGCTCCTTTGCTACATCTTATATTTACTTCTATCGTTAAAAGTTAATGATGTTTGTACTGTTC